>QQUK01000053.1 GCA_008501655.1 Calditrichota bacterium | reverse complement strand
CAATCACCGCTCCGGCCATAATAAGAGCGATGATGAATAACGAAGTCAGCCCGAAATTGAGCCATTCTCGCTCCGGAGTCACAGCTGCGGTTGTAGCTGATTTTGCTTCGTAATTTTTGGAAAAAGCAGAGATTATATATTTATATGATGATTCGTCGGTTAATCCTTCATCAATAATCGATGATTTACCAAATCCGACGGTACTGACAAGCACAGCTTCCCCTTCATCTGTAATTCGATAAACATGATAACCATCAACCGGATTTCCGGGGACCGGCTGGTCATCAATCGAAGGGACCCAGGTCAACTGAATTTTATCTGCATCATCATATTTATAATTTTCAGCAAGAACTGAAGTCGGTGGGGCAATTTTAAGTATGGTTGTTGTATCGGATTCTAAAGAATCGACAATATTGTCTGCCTGAGCAAACAAAGATAGAGGTAAAAGTAATAATGCTATTACAAAAATTTTCATTAATTCTATCTGTTAAAAGTCCACTATTCTATTTCAAAAGGTGCAGCCAGTCGGTGAAGAGAAAATCGACCCGACCGATCAGTAGCGACATACGGCTCATCACCGTATAACCAAAGTGAGCACCGAATGTAATCATTAAAAACCAGATACCAACTTTGGCAGTCTGTCCGAATACACCTTTATGCTCTTTGGAAAAGAAGAAATATACAAGCCCTGACAATACACCCACAGCAATAATAACAGAACCAATCGTTTCACCCCAGACAATTGCAGATGTCTCCGGGTTTACCGCTACAACATTTCTCATCGTTGAAGATATCTGAAGCATAGCATTTGAAACGAAATAGATCATCATATACAAACCGGCAGTAGCACCTACAATAAATGCAAGGGGCCAGCGTGCAATCCAGCCGATTTTAGAACTCAGACGCAAAAGCATCAAAAACCCCAAAAAGGCTCCAAACCAGAGCAGATAGTTGGGTTCTGAGTTATCGGTTGGAAATACACCATACCAGAATTTTTTTATAATATTATCAAAAAAGAAAACAATAGCCCAGTAGCCGGCTGAAACACCGACAAAGATTGATTCACAAATTTTATAGATCGGATTATCTTTATATAAGAACGAAAATATTCCAAGCGTCAATAATGCCGCAAGCCATACACCTATTAGTTCACTCATATCTTATCTACCGACCTTTATTGTTTCTTCTTCTTACGTGACATAAAGAATGCAACATTTCCAATTAAGATGAACGCTATAACCGTCGCATGTGAAATCATCTGGGAGAAAATAAACGTTGACGCTTTGCCTTCTTCATCTAATGCCTTTTCAAACTCTGCTCCGCCACTCATACCACCAAGAAGTCCGGTAAGCTGACCGGTACGAAGATATGGATATACCTGAGGAGCCTGCACCGCAGTATTACCGGCACCGCATTTTGCTCCAAAGCGGTCTACAGCAATCTGCACCCATTCAACCGTCCCCGGTTTACCGGAGCTGAGATTGAATACAAAATCTATATTTGAAAAGTTCGTTACTGAATTCATGATTGGGAGTGAATCATACGGAATCAACCTGTCATCTTTCGGGAACATCCGTTTAAAATTCGAACCCATCGACTGGATGACAAATTCATTGCCGGACTGAAAACCTAAGTTGACATAGTCTACCCCGTATTGTAAATTTTTGGCAGCGATTTCAGGATCTTTCATTGCTTCCAATATAGCCTGATTTGCCTGCTGGGGACCTTGCGGCCATAAACCCATAATGATTACCTGAAGATCATGCTTAAATGCAAATTTCATAAAGGCAACGCCCATCGGCTGAAGTTCCGGTGCTGAAGGAGGATCATAATCAAAAGCGGCCAGAACTTTGGAACCCGGAGGGAGTTCATTTAAGGCATCAACAAGTTTCATGACGTCTCTGGTGACCGGTACAGGAGCAGTCTTCTGCATTAAGAGGGGGAGTGAAATCGCAAGAGCGATATATAAAAAGACGTATCTTCGTTCAATCGGCTGACCTTTAATAGTTCTATATAAAATATAGAGCATTGAAAGCCCCACAATTATCATGAGGATGGTTGCGACAGTACTTAACATGACCTATGCACCTCCTACATGTGAGCGTTCAATTCCAAGGATAATACGCAACGAACTTGACATGATACCTAAAGCGATACCTATCATAATTGCGGTCATTCCTCCCGTTAACGGATAACTCATTATCCAGTCAGCGAAGAGTGAGAAATACGGGACATCGGAAATTCCCAACTTCAGTAGTGGTAAATCAAACAATGGGACTCTTCCACCCATGACAAAAAAGGCTGCGATCAAAAGTAATGTAGCCTCAAAATTTCTGGCTCTAAATGCACGATATGATGCTGATGCTACAAAAAATGCGAGCATTGCAAACATCGTGGAACTTAACGGTGTATATATGTAAACGAATACCCAGTCAAAATGTGTTCCCGGAGCCCTGAATGAAACTTCCGGTTCCTGCATGAGTCCGCTAAACCCGTCATAAAAACCAATAATGAGGGTAGCAACGAGACAGAAAATAATAACACCGGCATAGAGAGAATCTTTTCTTTTCCGGTAGATTTTTTCAAATGATACTTTCAGAAGGTTCAACGCTCCGAGCCAGATAGCAAAAGACTGTACAATCGTAATCCAATCACCAAAGATAGATTCAGATTCACCGAACGGCCAATGCGGAATAAAATAACTGATAGCAAAAACTAATCCTGCTATAGATGTTATCAATAATGGTATTTCTCGGCGCATATATAATTCCTATATTTATTTCACTAAAAAGATCTGGCTTAAATTCCAGATACCAAACGTTTCAAAAATGACACCTAAAATAATGGCAGCCATAAAAATAGCTTTACCAACATCCTGTCCTTTGAGAGAACCCAATTGTCTCGGTTCTTTGGAAAGGTATGCTGAAGCAGCGAATAATTCTTCACCTATCAAGGTATAGTCACAGGATGCGACAAAAAATGGCAGCTGTGAGGGCATTGCTGTACCGGCTATCTGTATAGCACCGGCTGCATTACCGGTTTCAGCCAGAATCAAAGATTCGGCAAAAAAGGCTCCCATATAGAAAATCGTTGCCGGTTTTTCACGGACAACCATCCCGTCAATTGCCGCAGCATAACCAAACTGATCATCGGTCAGATAATGAACCTGAGCCTCCTGAAATGAATCAGGACGACCAACCTGGGTGTATGCTTCTTTCAAAGTCTCTCTTGCAGTTACCATAACCAGAGATTTTGAAACAGGCACTTCCAGCCAGGTTTCGTATGTTGCTGCCAATTGACCGACACGGCCCAGTATTGCAATACCTGCAATCGTCTGAACATCATTCATATCCTGAATTCCGGGAATATAGAAAATCTTCCGTCCCATTTCCGTAGCGCGACCGACTGCCTCATCAACAGCATCAATACCTGCTATTTTGCGGACATAAACGGAACTTCCCTTTTTTGCTTTTTCAATAAATATGATGATCGCAGCGGAGATAATAAGTACAAAAAAGAGACACCAGGCACGATCAGTATTAAACCACTGAGCTGTAGAAACAACAGGACCTGTTGAAACAGTCGGTGATGTAATACGCTGGATTTCATTATTTAAATCGAGTATATCTTTATAACTTTTCACCTGATAATAATAGGTAACACCTTGGATAGCTTTATTATCCGTATAAGAATCAGAGCCTTGTACTGATTCACTTATATCATGAAACGGTCCCTGTTCTGATTCCGAACGGGAAATAATATATCCTTTAATATCAGCACCATCATCAGATATTGTCCAATTAATCAGAACTGCTCCACCGCCGTCGTTCGGCTTATCGACAGCTTCTACCTCTGTTGGAGGTGCCGGAGATTTTTCTTTTTCAAGCTGTTGGGATACAATTGTATTAACGGAATCGATGATTTCCTGCTCGGTTTGAGCAGATACGGGAGAAAAACTTAATAGAAACACTGTAAGAAATAATGAACATAACAATAGTGAGCAACTGGTATATTTCTTGTTCAACTTCAGGTTTCCTTCTCTAATTGGCTTTACCGCATAAATCAATACTATAAACGTATGAAACCGAAGTTTCGTCTAATTCATAATATAGATTTTTAAATTACGTAATAATTTAGTTGGCAATCTAAAGATGCAAACAAACGAAGTCAAGTGAAAAAAACAGCAATTAGCTTTTATATTATTTATATTCAACAGCTTAGAAAGTACACGATAGCCTGTTTCTCTCTATATTAATGTAATCAATTGGTAATTTCTGCCTCACATTCCCATTATTCGCAGATTCCCCTTTTCACACAAAATCGACTTTACTTTAATGTATCTATATATTATACTGGCTGTCTTGTTGAGAACTGGTCAAAATGGTTTCTCAACATAAAGATAACAATAATAGGAAATAGAACAATTAGCATATAAATACAGGTGTCTTGAATGGCTAAATTTGATAATCCAGATGATATTAAAATTATTGTCGCTACCGACTGCGGTTCGACAACTACAAAAGCAATCCTGATTGAATTTACAAACGGTGAGTACAGACTTACAACCCGAGGTGAAGCACCGACGACAGTTGAAGCTCCGTTTGAAGATGTTACAATGGGTGTGCTTAACGCTGTCGGCGAACTCGAAGAACTCTCAGGCAGAAAACTCTTAGACGAAAATGGAAGATTCATCTCTCCGGCAAATGGAAATATCGGAACTGATGTCTATATATCTACATCATCAGCCGGTGGTGGTCTCCAGATGATGGTTGCCGGTGTTGTCCGCTCCATGACTGCGGAGTCTGCAGAACGTGCAGCTCTTGGTGCCGGAGCTATTGTCATGGATGTTATCGCATCCAATGACAAACGTCTCCCTCATCAGCAGATTGAACGGATCAGACAACTCCGTCCTGATATGATTCTACTCTCCGGTGGTATTGACGGCGGAACAACAACCCACGTTGTTGAAATCGCTGAACTTATTTCCGCAGCTGACCCGCGTCCCCGTTTAGGTTCCAGTTATAAATTACCGGTTATTTATGCCGGCAACAAGGATGCAACCGAAAATGTTAAAACAACATTGGGCGACAAAGTAGATTTAAAAGTTGTCGACAACCTCAGACCGGTTCTGGAACGTGAAAATTTAGGTCCTGCCCGCGAAGAGATCCATGAACAGTTCATGGAACATGTTATGGCACAAGCTCCCGGATATAAAAAATTGATGAGCTGGGCTGATGCTCCGATTATGCCGACTCCTGGTGCTGTCGGTCTCATCATCCAGACAATCGCCGACCAGTATGGTATCGAAGCACTTGGTGTTGACATCGGCGGTGCAACAACTGACGTATTTTCTGTCTTCAGACCGGGTGGCAAAGAGGGCGTATTCAACAGAACCGTTTCCGCAAACCTTGGTATGTCATACTCAATTTCTAATGTGTTCGCAGAAGCTACACTCCCCAAAGTTATGCGCTGGGTTCCATTTAAAATGGATGAGCGTGACTTAAGAAACCGCGTCAAAAATAAAATGATTCGCCCGACTACGATTCCGCAGTCAATGGAAGAACTTATTTTCGAACAGGCTATCGCAAAAGAAGCCCTTCGTCTTGCACATATTCAGCACAAAAATTTTGCTACTGTACTTAAAGGTGTTCAGCAGCAGAGAACAATCGCTGATGCATTTGAACAATCATCATCCGGTGCAACAATCGTTAATATGATGACTCTGGACATGCTAATCGGGTCCGGTGGTGTTCTTTCACATGCTCCGCGCCGTCAGCAGTCAGCCCTTATGATGATTGACGCATTTTCACCGGAAGGTATTACCCGTCTTGCTGTAGACTCAATTTTCATGATGCCGCAGCTTGGTGTGCTTACTGAAGTTCAGCCAAAAGCAGCTACCGAAGTATTCGAAAAAGACTGCCTTATTCACCTTGGTACTTGTATTGCTCCGGTCGGTGAATCGAAAAAAGGCGGACCGGTTATGAAGTACACTATTGAACTCCCTACCGGTACTGTTTCAGGTACACTGAATAGTCTTGAGATGAAAAAGTTTGAACTCGGTATACAGGAAAACGGTCTCCCGCAGACTGCCAAAGCAATATTTGAACCGGAGAAAAACTTCGACCTTGGCTCAGGTAAAGGTGCCAAAGTCACGAAAGAAATCCATGGCGGTGTTGTCGGAATCATCTTAGACGGACGAGGCAGACCATTTGATCTGTCTACTCTTTCAGAAGATGCTCGCGTTACACACCTCAAAGAATGGATGACTGAATTGAATATTTATCCTGAAGGTAAGTTCTAATTGTGAAACAAGTATTTTACATTTGTACACTCTTACTGATACTGACTGTTTCCGGATTTACTCAGTCTGATTCTACAACAACATATGTTTCATTAACGGGTAAATTTTACATAGATTATCCGGCTGACTGGTATCAAATCCCCTATCGTGAGATTGATACTTATCTGCAAAGTAAAAGAGCCGGAAGACCGCTGTATAATTATGATGCAGTTTTTGCCCCAAAGTCAGATGGTGAATTTTATAATGGTGCGTATCTGTTTTTAACTCTTGATAAAATTGAAAATATCTCCCAAAAGCAGATTGATTCCGTTATGAAAGACCTCGAAGATATCTTTGGTGAAAATCAAAAATATTTCCCGGTAGCTGACTTTTTTGCAAAAGTCAATCCCGGTGAAATCACCTTTGATAAAAATGCTAAAGTTGCCACTGTCTTTAATCAGATTATGCAGGATCAGCAGGTATTAAAAGATATGGTGCTTTTCAAAAAGTTTTTTAGCGGCGGTATCGCCAACTTCTACTTCTACTCCCCTGAATCCGAAACCGAAGGAAACATGCAGACATTCAAACAGATTGTCTCATCCTTTGGAACCGAAAACTACCAGGATAAATTGCCGAAAGAAGAACTGAAAGTTGCTGATATTAATACCGATGAAATCACAAAAGAATCATCTTCCAAAACAGACAAAGAAAAAGGCAGCTATGGTTCACAGGTCGCTGTTTTTGTCGGATTGGCTGTTGTGATCTTCCTTGTGGTTTCAAGAAGAAAAAAGAAAAAAAATAGTTAGGTTAATATAGAAAGGTTTTTGCATGGGTCACGCATATACCCCGGGACTAAAAGTCACCGATAAAATGTTAGTCAGAAAACATCGAATACTCCCTCTTAAAGGTGATGTTATCGTCAAAGTCGGCGATTCAGTTAATCCGGATGATGTTGTCGCACGAACACATCTTCCCGGCAACGTTGTTCCTCTTAATGTAGCCAACAAACTTGGACTACCACCGGAAGATCTCACCGAAGTCATGCTTAAAAAAGAAGGTGACGAGATTAAAGAAGGTGAAGCAATCGCCCTTAAAAAAGGTATTTTCAAATTTTTAAATTCGACCTGTCCCGCGACTATCGACGGAACTCTCGAATCTATTTCGACTGTAACCGGTCAGGTACTTCAGCGCGGTGAACCTATTCCGGTTGAAGTCAAAGCTTACATCCGTGGTAAAATCACCGAAGTCATCGAAAACGAAGGTGTTGTCGTTGACACATATGCTTCGTTTGTCCAGGGTATTTTTGGTATCGGCGGTGAAACATCCGGTGAACTTATCATTGCCACTCCAGACAACAAAACAATCCTTTCCGACGATCTTATCAAAGATGAAATGAAAGGCAAGATTGTCGTTGGCGGTTCGCTGGTAACGGCTGACGCTTTGAAAAAAGCTATCAAAGTAGGTGTTAAAGGTATCGTTGTTGGTGGTTTTGATGATAAAGATCTCCGTGATTTCTTAGGCTACGATATTGGTGTGGCTATCACCGGTTCCGAAGATATCGGTGTTTCTCTGGTGGTAACCGAAGGTTTTGGTACCATCGACATGGCACATAAAACATTTGATCTTCTTTCCAGCAACATTGGCAAACAGGCATGTATTAACGGCGCAACCCAGATTCGTGCTGGTGTTATCCGCCCTGAAGTGGTTATTCCGATAGTCGGTGAAGAGACAATAAATCCGGCTGATGCTGAAAGAGAAATTTTGGGTCTTGATATCGGTTCTCCTATTCGGGTTATCCGTCATCCATACTTTGGCAAACTCGGCAAAGTAACCGGTCTTCCATCCCCGCTCCATGTTCTCGAATCTGAGTCGAAAGCACGTATTCTGGAAGTAGCTTTTGATGATGGAGAAAAAGCAATCGTCCCTCGTGCGAACGTTGAGATGATTGAAAGTTAATAATTTGTCACACTGAGCTTGTCGAAGTGTGCAGCTTCTTACTCCCAACATGATTGGGAATCCAGATTTTGTAGGGCAGGTCTCACTGAGACCTGCCTTTTTTATTCATCTAATTTTACCGTGAATTCAGATTTATACTTTTTATAACTTTTAAATGCTACGAAAATCCCCTCACCTAAAAGAAAAAACAATATATAGAGAGGAATTCTTATCCAAAGTGAGCAGTTCCAAATTGATTCACACAGATACAGAAGAATTAAACTCGAAAAACTAACAATAAACAAGACTACATTGAAAATAATGTAATGAGATTTCTTTTTAAAAAATGGTTTACCTAAGAGTTTTAGATTCTCATCATTATTGTTACTATTATCCATAAGTAATATATCGGATAATCAGTAAATAATCTAAACGATTATCTATGCACCCGTATAAGTTTCAGCGAAAAGCCTTTATTATCAGAACCTAAGACATTTACAAGCAAGGTATCAGCATGAACTTGATTATATTGAATTTTCTGCGGGAAATCATGCTTTGGGTTTTCAAAAGAGATTACATCTTTTTCGGAACTGTTCAATGTAAACGGAATAGCCTTACCTTCGTTTTGATCCATTACTTGTGCAGCATAGATTACCGAACTGTCGGTAAATGTCAATGTCAGTTGTTCATGAATCATCTTTTTCCCGTTAACCATCTTATATCCCGACCCGGAAAGAGTCACACTATCAGTTTTTTCCCAGGATTCATACAACTCTTTGTTTTCGACTTTCCAGATACCTTCCAGAAATGAAAAATTGTCAATCTTTGACTCTGTGCATGCGTTTACTGCGGAAAGCAGTACAATCATACTGATTATTGTTATTTGTTTTTTCATACCGTTAATATATAGAAATTATCGTTTTTTTATTGTAAAAAACCGACAGGTTTACTCTTTTTTCAGAAAAAAGTTAGCCATGTTCTTTTTGTTAAAACCATACACCGATGGTTCCTCTCCGGTGAATTCCTTGAAGTTTTTGATAAAATGGGACTGGTCATAAAAACCGGCACGGTACGAAACATCAGCCCAGTCTATTTTATCCTGAGTTACCAGCCTGAATATTGAAGCAAAGCGGATGATACGACAGAAGAATTTCGGCGACAAACCGACATACGTTTTAAAGTACCGTTCAAGAGCTCGTTCATTCAAGCTAACTTTATCGAGAAGCTGCTCAATTGTAACAAGTCCGTTATGTTCAATTATGATTTGAACAGCCAGTTCACCGGGATGCGGTTCAGAGTCACAATCTAAAAGCGTAATCAATATTTTTTCAATGTCAGCAATCTTATCATCAAATGCCTGCGAACCGACAGCGACTTCTTTTAGAGAGTTAAGATTCTTCATCTGTTCATCGGTAATTGTCAGAACTTTGTCGGTATAATCAGACATATCAATCCCAAGCAGATTCCGCAACGTATATGGCTGGAGTTTTATTCCAAACATCCCATACTCCCCCTGATTTTCCAAAAAGAAATGATCTTTAATCTGCCCGGCGATGAGAAATTTCTCCTGTATGATTTTCTCCCCTTTGATTATTGCAATTAAGGGGCTTTTGTAATGAAAGATCATTTCCGGATAGCCGTCCGGAATAATTTTTTCCCGATTAATTTTCGATGAACCTTGCGAATCGATCATCCAGAATTCTTTGATGAATCGGGAGAGTTTTTCTGAGGGCTGTTTGTCGAGGTAGATCATATATTATAATTAATTATTTTTTAGAATTTTAATTCCCCGACGTATCTTCAGCCGGGTCTAAGCGGGTGGAATCTTTCATTTCCGCTTTTTTGGTTTCAATCGGAACTTTGGTTTCGTCCTCTTTTTTCTTCATATCGCAGCCATAAAGAAAAAGAGCTATAATTATCAATAAAAGAATTCTCAGTTTCATCCTGTTACCTCACTTCTTCTTACAAACTAACAACTGGTGCGTTCCTGTCAAGATTTTAACAATCTTTATAATTTGGAATTCGTTTTTTACTTATTAAAAGTCTCCTTCGACTCCGTTCAGGATGACTTATTGACCAAATTGTCGGGTTCTTCGCTCGCTATCGCTTACTCCGGGAACCCGACCTACGGGTTAACTCCTGGAACCCGACCTACAGGTTAACTCCAGGAACCAGACCTACGAGTTACTGACTGGATCCCCGGTCAAGCCGGGGATGACGAATGGAGAGTTTCTCAAATATAATGATAAATATATCCTTATAGAGTTCTGTTTTTGTTGACCGAACTATTGAACAGCTATACCTTTGGCACAAAACAGGAAAATATTTCCGGTTATTATTGAGCATACTTCGACAAGCTCAGTATGACAAAATCTTATTGTATGTAATTATTTTTCTCCAAAACCCTTACATACATATAGATAACTCAAAGTCACCCTGAGCGGAGTCGAAGGTGACTTTGAAAATAAAATTTTGTAACTTTTAAATTGGAAGCGTGTACAAGACAATATGGAAAATATACTTTCACCACTGATATTAACCGGATCACTCTGGCAAATCATTACCAATACCTCAACATTCGGGATGATAATCCTTATTATTCTGGTCATTATGTCCCTCCTTTCATTGAGTATCATTATTTTTAAATGGCGTCAGTTTAAATCGGTCGAATCCGACAACCGGAGATTCGGACAGCAGTTTAAACGCTCTAAAGATATTGCGGAATCGCTCGGTCAGGCAAAATCAACAGCGACATCACCGATTTCAAAAATATTCTTATCCGGTTACAATGAATTGCTGGAGCTGAAGGAGATAAAAAATCAGGGCGGTGCTATGCAGCAGTCGGTCAACAAATTCAGCGAAGAAGACTACGAACTTCTGGAGATGGCGATGGAACGCTCCCTTTCAGAAGAGATCACCGTAATCGAAAAGAAAGTCATCTTTTTGGCATCGACGGCAAACTCAGCACCGTTTATCGGACTATTAGGAACGGTGGTTGGCATCATGGATGCTTTCTGGGCAATCGGTGAACGCGGTTCGGCATCGCTTGCAGTAGTCGCTCCCGGTATTGCCGAAGCGCTCCTTGCAACAATCGTCGGTCTGGTTGCAGCAATCCCGGCTGTTATCGCATACAACTGGGCAACCAATAAAATTAAAAACTTAAGCGAGTTTTCCAATAACTTCATTTTAGAATTTGTTGCCAAAGTGAAAAAGGAACAGAATAGATGAGACATCGCCCGAGAAAACGTTCATACGAGGCGATGTCAAGTATCAACATAGCGAACCTTGTTGATGTCGTCCTGGTCCTCCTGATAATCTTCATGATTTCCGCTCCCCTCTTGCAATCGGGTATTGAAGTCGACCTTCCCAGTACAAAAGCTGCGGCGGTCAATGAACAGGCTGAGGGGATTGTTATCACTCTTGACAGTAAAAAAGGTATTTATATAAACGATGTCTGGGCAAGACTTGAAAACTTTGAAACAGAACTGCAAAAAGCGATGGATGACAAAGGGACTTCATCGGTCTATCTGCGGGCAGA
>QQUK01000085.1 GCA_008501655.1 Calditrichota bacterium | reverse complement strand
TAAAGTGATTTCAACAGCCTGCTTTAGATTTGTTTTATCCGTTGCCATATAGGCACCAAATAAACCGGCATCACGGTAGACATCAAGATAAGTATATACCGTATACGCAAGCCCCTTATCCTCGCGGATTTTCTGGAACAGCTTTGATGACATTCCCCCACCCATAGCTACATGAAGTACCAGAGCTTTCATTTTGTCTTCATCGGAATAATTGACACCAGGAAATCCAACGCAGAGATGAATCTGATTGTTTTTGTTTGTCACAACATTTACTTCATAATCATGAGAACGAACAGCCGGTTCATATTCACTGGAACCTCCTGATTCAAAATTGAACTTTTCTTTTACAAGTTTGACTAATTTTGAATGGGAAACAGAGCCTGATGCAGCTATGACTATCGATTCAGCCCGATAGTTCTGTTTGATATAATTAACAATCTTTTTTCTCGGCATTGCTTTGATATTATCCATCTCACCTAATATAGGTCTACCCAGAGGATGTTTTCCCCAATAAGTTGTCGAGAATATATCATGAATCATATCAGAAGGTGTTTCCTGTGATTCCTGTATCTCTTCACAAACGACTTTTTTTTCTTTTAGCAGATTATTCGGAGTTATTGTTGCATTGCAGGTAATATCCGAAAGAACATCAACAGCTTCATCAAGATGCTCATCAAGAATTCGTGCAAGATAACAGGTCTGTTCTCTTGAAGTAAAAGCATTCAAAGAACCGCCAATAGATTCCAATGATGCAGCGATCTCTTTTGAATTGCGCCTTTTGGTTCCCTTGAACATCATATGTTCAATCAGGTGGGAGATACCGTTTTCTTCAAGGGATTCGTTTCTGGAGCCGACATCGATCCAGACACCTAAAGTAATAGAACGGACTGAGGGTATATGTTCAGTTACTACCCTCAATCCGTTTTTTAATACTGTCTTTTTATATCCAAGCGAAGTTGTCTGTTTTCTCATTACCGTCTTGATTTATTGTGAGGACGTCTGTTGCCACCGCCGCCGCTTGGTTTACCATTTCCTACACCTTCCGGTGGGACTTCTTCGCCGGTCAATACATATTTACGGGAAAGTCTGACTTTTCCGTCCGAGTCAACATTGATGACTTTGACATCAATTCTATCTCCGACTTTGCAGACATCCTCTACTTTTTCAACCCGACTGGTGTCGAGTTCTGAAATATGTACCAGACCATCAGTACCTGGAATAATCTCCACAAAAGCACCAAAATCGGTAACTCTGCGAACAATACCGTTGTAAGTTCTGCCAACTTCAGGTTCTTCAACAAGAGCTTCAACACGCTCTTTTGCTTTGCGTCCGGCTTCACCGTCAACAGATGCAATAAGGACGGTACCGTCGTCACTGATATCGATTTTAGCACCGGTTTCTTCAATGATTGAACGAATCATTTTACCACCAGGGCCAATCACCTCACCGATCTTCGACTGCGGAATCATAATAGTAATAATTCTCGGAGCGAATTCGGATAACTGATCTCTATGACTCGGCAGCGTTTCGACCATTTTTTCAAGAATGAACAAACGGGCGACTTTTGCTTTATCAAGTGCATTTTTCATAATATCAACGGAAAGTCCGGTGATTTTGATATCCATTTGGATAGCAGTGACACCATCTTTGGTTCCGGTTACTTTGAAATCCATATCACCAAAATGATCTTCATCACCAAGGATATCTGTTAAGATAACAACATTGTCATTTTCTTTTATCAGTCCCATTGCAATACCAGCAACCGGAGATTTAACCGGTACACCAGCGTCCATAAGGGCAAGAGAACCACCACAAACAGATGCCATTGATGAGGAGCCATTAGATTCTAAAACATCAGAAACGATACGGATTGTATACGGGAATGAAGTCTCAGCCGGAATTACCGGAAACAAAGCACGTTCAGCAAGAGCACCATGACCGATTTCACGGCGTGATGTCCCTCTGATCGGTTTTGTTTCACCGGTACAGAACGGCGGGAAATTATAATGAAGCATATAACTTTTGGTCGATTCTCCTTCGAGTTCATCTAACCGCTGTTCATCCATTTTAGTACCGAGAGTTACTGCGGCAAGCGCCTGTGTTTGACCACGGGTGAATACTGCAGAACCATGAGTGCGAGGTAAATAGCTCACATCACAGGTTATCTGACGAATGTCATCCGGAGTACGACCGTCAATACGTTTTTTAGTATCTAAGATCATCCGGCGCATTGATTCTGAATCAAGGTCGTGAATGATAGTTTTAATATCACCTGCGGAACCTTCAAATTCTTCTTCCAGTTGCTCGATGATTTCTTTCGTCATTTCCTTTTTAGCCGTATTTCGATCTTCTTTGACAACGATCTGATTGAATTCATTTAGTTTGTTGCCAACAAGTTCGGTAACCTTTGAGGTTAATGTTTCTTCGATCGAAACCGGAACATATTCGAACTTTTCTTTCCCGCAAAGACCCTGAAGCTCAACTATTCTTTCGATAATCATTTTTATGTGATCATGTCCAAAGAGAAGGGCATCGATAAGTTCCTGTTCGGGGACTTCGTTACCGCCGCCTTCAACCATCGTGATAGCATTGGAAGAGCCTGAAATGGTGATTGAAAGGTCTGATTCTTCAATCATTTCAAAAGTCGGATTAATTACAAATTGACCGTCAACTCTGCCAACTCGTACAGCTGCAATAATTTTCTGCATCGGAACGTCAGATACAGCAATTGCAACCGATGTAGCATTAAGTGCTAAGATATCAGAATCATTTTGCTGATCATGTGAAATGACAAAATTAATAACCTGGGTCTCACCTTTAAAATCATCCGGGAATAGGGGTCGTATTGTTGTGTCGATGATACGTGCAGAAAGGATCTCTTTTTCGGAAGGTCGCGCTTCCCGTTTAAAAAAGCCGCCGGGGATTTTACCGGCAGAGTATGCTTTTTCACGGTACTCAACTGTCAGCGGAAAGAAATCAAA
>QQUK01000387.1 GCA_008501655.1 Calditrichota bacterium | reverse complement strand
TTCTGACAAAAGACTAACTTTAACTGGTCCAACCCGTTGCGGGTTATTTTCTGCTTGTCCAATAGAGACTGCTATAAAGATTAAAAAGAACAAAATAGAGCGATTTAGTGTTTGTTGGGTCATACTATATAGTACACTTTTAGAGTTCAATTGGTTCCTTTATGTGAATCTTTTATATCCGGAGAAAATCAGCCGAACAGCCGTTTGAGGATAGACTTGACAGGACCTTCATATTTTTTTACAACCATGACATTGGTAGGGGTATAGCGGGCGACTTTTTCAGGGATTTCGCCGAAAAGCATCTTTCTGAAAAATGGTTCTTTGGCAGCACCGATAATAACCATATCAAATTCTTTACCGGCTTTAGCAATTCCGGCAGCGATTGATGATGATGTTATTGTCGTACTGGTTCTTTTGACCGATGGATCGAGCCGTGTTATTGTATTTGCAACATGTTCATTCATCTTTTCTTTTTGTTCAATATTCATATCAAGGGGTGCAACATATCCGGCAGTTATTTTCATATCAAAATCTGCAGCGATAGCATTAATGATTGATGCTGCAAGTTGCGCATTTGGTCCACCCGATGTTGGCAGGAGACAATTTTTCAGTTGCTCCTTACCGGTCATTTTAAGCAAAGCAAGGTCGCATGGTGCAAGTCGTACGATTCTATCTGCAACTTCTCCAAAGAGACGATCCCGGGTGTTGGTGTAACCTTTCCATCCCATGATAAGCATTTTTGCTCTTTGCTGATTTACTGACGAGAGAATGCCGTCGGAAATATGATGAGCTATGATAATATCTGTTTCGAGCTTTATATTTTTTTCAACCGCATATTTTCTTGCCTGATTTAACAGAGCTTCTTTATGGTGTGATAGCCGAATCCCTTCGTGGATCGGCATTTGCCTCGGAACATTTACAACGGATAGGGCAACAAGCCGGAGGTTCCGCTTTTTGGCAATAGGATGAGCGATATCGATCAATCTTGCAATATTAGCCGGATTATGAAGGGCGACCAGCAATGCCGGTTCTTTTATAATATCAGCATCCTGAACCTGTGGTGAAAGAACTTTTGGCTCAAGGGCAGCAGCTCTCTTTTCAAACACAGCATAATATAAAAATACACCTACTAATACCCATCCGGCGGTCACAAACCAGGCGATTGGCTGAAACTTAAATTGGTACAGAGCCAAAAATATATTAAGTGAAAATCCGAGAAGGGGTACGATAGGATAAAAAGGTACCCGGTATTTTCTGTCAATCTCAGGATGTTTTCTTCTTAAGACAATTACTGAGAGATTGACCATCGCAAATGTTAAAAGAAAAATTAAAGATGCTGCCGACCCGACTGCTTCAATTGGCAAAGTCAGCGCCATTATCAAAAGGATGACACCGGTAATAACAATAGCGATATGGGGAGTTCTTTTTTTCGGATGAATTTTCGACACTGCTTTAGGAAGCCAGAGATCCCGCCCCATTGAAAATGCAACACGTGATGCCGCCATCACTGTTGCATTGAGGGCTGACATCGTTGAAAGCAGTCCTCCGGCAACAATAACAGCAACACCGATTGCCGGCATGAATCCTTCCGCAGCCCGTACGATTGCCGTTTCTTTGAATTTACCTAAAAACTCCCATGTAGTTAATCCATCAGCATCAACAGCAACCAGAGAGACAAACAATATCAGGAGATATATGGTGATAGTTACTGCTAAAGAGATGAAAGTCGCTTTTGGAATATTTTTCTCCGGATTTTTAATCTCTTCGGCAACAGTTGCAATCAGGTCGTATCCTTCAAAGGCAATAAATGTCAATCCCATTGCAACTAACACTCCTCCGGTACCTTTTGGGAAAAAAGGAAAAAGATTTTCAGAAATCCGTGATGGCTCATCCATGATTCTTTCGAATCCGAAATATACAAATATCCCGAGGATGATAATTTTTGAAATAGTCAGGACATTTTCAGTTTTACCGGTTACTTCAGCACCATGAATATTAAGCCAGACGAAAAAAGTTCCTATTAAAAGGGTAATGACTAAAATTGAACGGTGATGTCCGATTGCATTAAAAATCGGTTCGGTGATACCCGGGGCATATTTAATAAAAAACTCAACAAAATAACCGGCAAAACCTAAGGCATATAAAGAACATGCAACCGTATAGGCAAACCAGAGCATCCATCCGGCTGTAAATCCGGTAACCCCCGGAAAGGCTAAGCGGACAAATGAATAACCTCCACCGGCGCGGGGAATTGCCGATGCGAGTTCTGCATAGGCAAATGCTGTTAAAAGGGTGACAAACCCATTCAGTACAAATGCTAATATTGATGCCGGTCCGGCAACACCTGCGGCTATACCGGTTAAAACAAATATCCCGGCTCCGATCATCGCTCCGATTCCAATCATCGAAGCATCAAACAAACCTAAATCTCTGGCAAATGTTACATGACTTGTATCTGCATGTTTGTTTTGTTTTAGCTCATCAGCCATTTAACACCAGTTTCGTTTTTCTAAACATGATAAAAAAGTATATGTAACATTGTACTATTTCAAGATTAAAAAAACTGGAAGATTTTTGATTTTTTATAAAAAAAGGTTGTGTGATAATTAGTTTTTGTGTATATCTAAATAAGAATAATTCTTATTTGGGAATGTATGAGTAAAAAGAACAAAAAAGATATTGATTTAATGATGGAAAAGTTTGAGCAGATCTGCAAATCAAGAGGTTTGCGAATCACTCATCAACGTACAGAGATATTTAAATCTCTGATTCAGGATACAAATCATCCTACAACGGAAAATGTCTTTAATAAAGTACGAAAACAGCTAAAAACGATTTCGCTTGATACAGTATATAGAACGATTGCAACATTTGAAGAGTACGGGCTGATAAAACGGGTACATCATATAGATAACACAACCCGTTTTGATAACAATATTACAACCCATCATCATTTAGTCTGTACAATCTGTAATAAGATTGAGG
>QQUK01000384.1 GCA_008501655.1 Calditrichota bacterium | reverse complement strand
TTACTCAGTCATCGTAAATTACCAGGAAAATGGTGATTCCCCGACTGGTGACCAGACACTTACTGTTGATGTTGAGCTTGGTGATACTACTTCTTCAATCGCCGCTAAATTACAGACTCAGGTTAACCTGAACACTGAATTAGCCGGTAAAATCACTGTTTCAGGTACCGATGCAGCTGCTATCAATATCCGCGCAGCTAACGAAGGTGCTCAGTACTCAATTCAGACACAGGTTTCAACCGATGACGCTGCAACATCTGCATTTGCATTTGGTGCAACATCTGACCGTGGTGCATCTGATAACGTACTTAACTTCACCGTTAATACAGCTACGAACTCAAACCAGACTTCAGCCGTAACAATCGGTGCTGCTACCTACACATCAATTTCTGATATCGTAACAGCAATGAACACTGCTTTAGTTACAGCTTTTGGTGATGCTCAGGGTGCCGCAGGTACAGCTGACATTCAGTCCGAAGTATCTGATACAGACAAAATCTCCATCCATACAATGGATGAAGGTTCAAGCTATTCAATTAAATTGAATTCTGTCGGTGTCGGTACTGGTGATGCTGAACACGTTCTTGGTCTTTTAGAAGATACAATTGCTAATACCGGTACAGATGCATTGGTAACTTTCGATGGTTATACAAATACTATTGATACAGTTAACTATGGTTCAACCGGTGCTGTTACATTGAAAAATGCCGCTGACAGTGATGCCAATAAAGGTACTATTTCAATGGTTGTCGGTACAGCTCAGAACGGTATTAATGTTGGTAACATGCTTTTAGATGCTAAAGCAGCTAAATTTGATGTCCGCTTAAACGGTGGTCCTTCTTATGCTGTAACAGCAGGTGTTACATCTACAATTTTTAATGCTGATCGTTCAGAATCATTATCACTCCGTTATGCTCTGGATTCACAGGGTGGTACTGAAACTATTAACAATACTGACCAGTCACTCGTCTTCCAGATCGGTGCAAATGTCGGTCAGACTACCAAAATCGGTTTAAGAGATATGTCTGCAAACGCATTAGGTAACAACATCAGTTCTACATACTTGTCACTTGCTGACATCGATGTAACAACTGTACAGGGTGCCCAGGATGCACAGTCTATCATTGATGCTGCAATTAACGAAGTTTCCACAACTCGTGGTACTCTTGGTTCTTTCCAGAAAAACACTCTGGAATCTAACTTAAGAAACCTTCGTATTGCCGCACAGAATTTAACCGCTTCTGAATCACAGATTCGTGATACAGATATGGCTTCGGAAATGTCTACATTTACAAAATACCAGATTCTGTCACAGGCAGGTACCGCTATGCTTGCTCAGGCTAATCAGGTTCCGCAGACAGTTCTTTCCCTCTTTTAATAGAGGTTAATAATAATAGGGGGAAGCGTAATGCTTCCCCCAATATTTAAACGAGATAAAAATGACATTGATGTCTTCAGAAACAGGAGTTTGGTATGCCAGGATTTAATTCAATTGATGGTCTTGCATCCGGATTAAGTACCACAGAAATTATCGATACAATTATGCAGTACGAGCGCCAGCCGGCCGCATTGCTTGAAGAGCAGCAAGCTCAAAAGCAAACGGTCGTTTCTGCATTACAGGCGTTACAAGCTAAATTTATCGGACTCAATTCAGCTATTTCACCTTTAACCTTTGAAAAAACATTTGATCAATCAGCTGTGCAGGTTTCCGATGACTCATATCTGACCGCTACTGCAAATGGCCGGGTTGGTAAAGGTTCTTTCTCCTTCCAGGTTTTGGATGTCGCTCAGAATCATCAGATAGCCTCGCAGGGGTTTTCTTCAAATGATTCCGCTGTATTTGGAACCGGTACTATATCAATTCAGGTTGGCACAAATAATGTCAGAGAAGTAACCATCGATACTGAAAGTAATTCCCTTTCGGGTATTAAAGATGCTATTAATGCAGCTCATGTAGGCGTAACAGCATCTTTAGTAAATGATGGTACAGACTCAAATGCTTATCGAATGATCCTGACATCAGATTCAACCGGTACTTCGAACTCTATATCATTTAATGCAAATCTGACCGGTGGGACAGAGAATTTTAACTTTACAACAGCTACGTTTGACAATCCGGAAGCCTTATCATTACATGATAACTCAACATCGGCGATTACACTCGGCACCACAGCGTCATTTTCCGGAAACGAAAACAAAACTTATTCCTTTACTGTATCATCTGCCGGTGCACAAACTGTCGGTTCCGATGTCATAACTCTGGATTGGAGTGATGGCACAAATTCCGGGCAGGTTGTCGTAACTCAGGCGGATGCAGAAGTTTTTCTGGCAGGAGAGGGATCTGAAGGTTTGTCGCTTATGTTCTCAGCCGGAGAGCTCAACGAAGGCGATACATTCCAGATAAACACATTTGCACCATTGCTGCAAAAAGCAACCGATGCCAAGATTGCCTTTGGCGGAAGTACAAACGGATCACCGATTACCATTTCATCTTCAACAAACACTTTTAAAGACGTTATCGAAAATGTAGACCTGACCGTTAAAAAGAAAACTGCTGTAGGAGAATCAGTCCAGATAAATACCGATATCGACGTTACCGGAATTCGTTCCAAAGTAGAATCTTTCATCAAATCATATAATGATGTTGTTCAGTTTATTGATGCTCAAAATACATATACAGAAGGTAAAGATGCTCCGCCGCTGTTTGGTGATACTACTGTCTGGTCAATTACAAATTCAATGAGAAGAAATATCGGCTCGGTAGTCGAAGGTATCGATTCTAAGTATAACCAGTTATATGCTGTCGGGATACGTACAAAAGCAGACGGTACTTTAGGAATCGTTGACTCATCCAGGTTTGAAGATGCACTACGGGATTCTTTGGATGATGTTATTGCTTTGTTCACCTCAACCGGAAAAAGTACAAACTCCGGTATTGAATATCTCTCTTCAAATGAAGAGACAAAAGATGATTATGAGTTTAATA
>QQUK01000081.1 GCA_008501655.1 Calditrichota bacterium | reverse complement strand
TATATGAATAAATATCCGACTAATGGTGCAACTATCAGTTTGACTATTCCTCAGTATGGACTTGAAATGAGCTCATCTAATGACGGTCCTATTGACCAAAATGTAACTCCAGTAGATACTATTCCGATATTGACAGATGAAAAAGTAGCCATCGAAGTTGTCCAGCTTCCATCCCGTGATTTAACACCGGGTGTAGAGAGCGGACCGCTGTTGAATCTGCTTTTCAGTAACTTATACAGCATGAACATCGGTGTCGATAGTATCCAGTTTGATTATATTGGCAATGATCCTGATGGTGCATCACAAAACTTACAATCAAGTCAATTCTCATCGATAAATTTATACCTTCAGAGAGATAGAAACACAGATGGAATCAGCAGCGAAGATACTTTAATAGCTGAAGGTGTGTTGGTAAATGGGCAGATCGTCTTTAGTACTTCAGGATTAACATTGAATAAAAATGGCGGTAATACTGTGTTAACAGTTACTGCTGACCTTGATATGAATAATAGTAAAAACGGTAACACGGTTGCTTTCCAGTTATCAGATTCAGCTTTGATATATGTTGACCAACCGGTAATATTTAATACAACATTCCCGCTTTTGAATCAGGATGCATTTACCATTAACTCATTCCCTGCAAACGCCGTAACATTACATACCGTTTCGGGTACGACCATCTTTGGTGGACAAAATAGAAAATTAGTCCTTGATTTTGAACTGCCGGCAAACGGGTATGAAGATGATACATTAAAATCGATTCGTATTCAGAATATCGGAAGCCAAAGCGACAGTGAAGCAGTAGCATCATTAGACTTATGGTATGACATTGACGATAATGGATTTACACTGAATGATCTCAAACTTGGTACTTTTACAGAGAATACTTCCTACTGGGAGATAAATCATATAGATCATTATATTCCTGTAGGTGGTAAAAGATATTTCGTCACAACAGATATTTATAATACAAATTTCTCAGGGGGAACTTTACAATACGAAATTATCCAGGGTGGCTGTACATACAGTTCCGGAATGACCGGCCCTGATGATGCTCCTCTTGAAAATCCGGAAGAGCATGTTGTTTTCCCGTCAAACAGGATTACAGCAATTTCGCTCCCAGCTTCTGAGGAAATAATCTTACCGGGCGGTCCTGAGAAAACAATGCTCTCATTTGCACTCTATAACGGATATACCGACAGGGATCAGATTCTCAATTCCATAGGACTGACTAATATATCCAAAACGCTTTCTTCGCCGGATTACTCTGATTATGAATTAGGTTCGATTTCATTATACTATGATACTGATAATTCAGGAACTCTCAACGAAACAACACCGGTCGCAAACGGAAGATTCATAAATAATAAATTAAACTTATCGGGATTGAATATTACGCTGCCAAAAGAAGAGTTATCATATTTCTTTGTTGTATCGGATTTTCCGAACTCATTAATCGATTCAGATAGTCTTGCTATATCAATTGCAGCACCTTCTGATTTTGGATTTGTTGAAAATGTAAATATCAACGGTGCCCTACCGCTTTCCAGAGGCAGTTATCTGATAGTTGATGGTTCTTCTAAAGCTCAGTATACGATTTATCCGGTATCACCAAAAACGTTAAGTCCCGGAGACATGCAGGTATCTCTTTTTGCTTTCTCTCCTGCTATAAATGGTGATTTGGGTGATAGATTGGATTCTCTCCGGATAGAAAATACCGGGACAGCTGATAATACCGATATAACGGCTTTACATCTCTGGTTGGATTTAAATAATGATTCGCTTTGGCAGGATACAGATTCAATGCTGACTTCATTAACTTACAGTTCCGGAGCCTGGGAAGCTGGAAATCTGAATTTGCAATTTAATACTCTGTCGCCGATTTTGTTTGTTACCGGTGATATCTCCGCAAGTGCAACACCGGACAGAACTTTTAATACCCGGATTCCTCTGAATGGTTTTGAATATTTATCTGAAAACGATGGACCGAGAGACCTGCCGATTATCGATGTAAATACTTTTACTATTTCCGGATCAAACTTGAGAGTTGAAATCGCCCAGATGAAACCAACATACTCAGTAGGTGAAACTATAAGTATTAGTCTAAAAGCAACGAATTTGTCGCCTTCTCCATTAACAAATATGATCTGTAATATCATTTCTATTTCAGATTCTCAGGCAGTTTCACTTGAGAGCAGTAACATCGGTCCGATTGATTTAAATGCAGGGGAGAACTATGATTTCACTTATCATTATACAGCCGACTCAGCATCGTTGTTAAACTGGCAGTTTCAGGTAGTTGCAGTTGATATTAATGATTCATCGGCCATTGTTATATCACCATTGATTCAGATTCAGAATACACCGGTTGATATTCCTCTGGTGTTGATAAACTCGATGCCGACAGCTGTAACAAAAGGGCAGTCAAATGTTTTCCCATTAAGCTTGACTATATCTCATCCTGATAGTCTGCCGACTTCAGCACCTATCCGACTGGATTCACTATTCCTTTCTATTGAAGATGCATCAGGTCAATCACAGCTTGCTTCCGCTCTCTTTAGCCGGGTAGTTTTAACAGCCGGATACGATATTTTATCGGTATTAGAAACAATACCGAATCTTTCAACAGTGCCGATGTATTTTGATGACCCGCTTGTCATAAATGTTAATGAACAGAAGAATCTTACGTTATTGATAGATATAGACTCGGCAGCAACTGCATTAGATATGGTATTAAGTATTAATACAGGTTCGGATATACCTTTAACGGATTATAACAATAATCAATCTCTTACTATAGACCCGTCTGTAGTGTTCCCTCTGAAAACTGCTTCATGCCGAATAGATAATCCGTCAAACATAATGGAGATTGCATTTAAACCGACTCTGAAACCGAATGCAAATTATGGTCAGGAGAATGTTAACCTCATCGGATTTGAGATATCCCATCCCGGCGGTCAGAGCAGTTCACAGATTCAATTGACGTCTTTGTCATTTGAATTGTTCGACGAATCTGATAATCTAATTATTATAAATGATATTTTCAATCGGATAAAAGTTCGGAAACAATTTTCTATTGTTGCAGACATATCTGATAATTTGGATTCATCATCAGTACAGATACAGTTAGCATCACCGATTACATTGAATCCGGGTGAAAGAGATTCTCTTTATATATTAGCAGATATTAATAATCTCTCAACTGTATCCGGATTTAAATTACAAATTGCAGACAGTACATCATTTGTAGTTCGGGATCTCAGTTCCGGCTCGCTGATTACCGTTACAGCAGATACAAACTCACTTGTGACAAGCAGTTTATTCCCGATTACGACTTCAACAGCAACATTAAAGCTGAGTGCAGAATCCCCGGAGATTTGTTTCCAGTCGGTCCTTTCACCTTCGGTTATAAGAGGAAAAGATTCTCTTGACCTGATAAACTTATCAATTGATTATCCATATAGCACTGCCTATTCACCGGTTGTATTACAATCGATGTTGTTATACTGTCTTGATTCACTTGAAAGACCGATCGACCCGATAAGCTTGTTTGATAGAATCGGGTATAAAGTGAATAACTCTCTGACAATAAACTACCAGCCGTTCATTCAGCTTTTAAGTGGTGCCATTCTGTTTAATTTTGAAACTGACTCCATTATATTAGCCGCTGGTGATTCACTCGATTTGATTATCGTTGGTGATATTGAAGCTGATGCTCCGTATGACCATTTCCGACTCATGATAAGCGAACCGCAATCATTTGAATTAAATGATCAGACAGATACGACATATATGCCTTTAGTGGCTTTTGATGCAAACTGTAGCCAATCTTATCCACTGCAGACATCAATCGCAACTATCATTTCTCCAGCTGGAAGACCGGGAGTAAATGCAGAATCCTCTGAAGTCACAGCTATATATGCCGGACAACAGGATGTTGTTTTATTCTCAACAGCCTTGCATTATGACCAGCAATCTCATCAGGGAGATTTACTGTTTTCCTCATTGCAGGGGTATCTGAAAAAACGAACTCAATCAGGATATAGTTCTTATAACGGAGTACAAATATTTGATAATGTAAGATTGTTGATAGACGGTATTCCTTATGCAGCCGATTCCGTATTAGCAGATGATTTGCTTGAACTGCAGGCAGATTCAGGAGTCGTAATAAGTAATGGAGAATCAGCTGAGATTTCAATTGTTGCTGATATAAATCAAAATGCACAAATGGGGAACTATCGATTAGAATTTTTGGATTCCACATTTATAGATATCGAAGACCTGCAGCTTGCCACAAATGTCTATCCGATACTTTTGTCCGGCAGTTATCCGGTTCTTTCAACTGAATTGTCATTAGCATCGGCAAATCTCAAAGAATCATTTTCAAACTATCCCAATCCATTTACCGATGAAACAACGATAACCTTTGTTATGGAAGAGAATGGGCGGGTAGATATAGAACTATATACTATTACCGGTAAATCTGTGTTAACTCTTGTAGATGATGAATACCGGTCAGCCGGAGTATATAACTCAGATAAATGGTACGGGAAAAACGCTGAAGACCTGCCGGTTGTTGCCGGAACGTATTTCTGCCGGATAACGGTCAGATATGATTCTCAAAAAGAAGAATCTGAATTAAGAAAGATTTCGGTGATACGATGAGAAAATATCTGATCATACTGATGATGCTTGTTGTTGTCTCTGCAGTCAATGGTGCTGAAAACGGTGGGACTGAATCACCGTTTAACTTTGGATTTGGTGCCCGGGAACTTTCCTTAGGCGGATCGAATATAACGCATGCCTCACCATCTGCAGCAGTGTTTTGGAATAGCTCCCGACTTGCACGGGCTGAGCATTTTGAAATAACCGGATACCACAGCAAACTCTATCAATCCGATGTTGCATATCAATATATGGGTTTGGTATATCCGACTCTCGATTACGGTTCTTTCGGTATCGGAATCGCCAGACTCGGAATCAGTGGGATAAACAAAAGGGATGAAAATAACTTTGATATGGGTAGTTTTGACGACTCCCGATTAGGAATATATCTTGCATATGGTAAAAGTACTTCAAACTATGATATTGGAATAATGTTTAATATTGAAAGTCATTCTATAGATAATTATTCAAATACATCTTCACCCGGAGTTAATATATCGCTCAGTAAGTCATTTGCTATAGATAATTCCTTTATTAATCAATTCAGTACATCAATACAGTATTCAAATCTGTTAAAACCTACGATGAAACTTACAGAAGAGAGTGTTACCTACCCCGGTCAGTTACAGCTTGGTTTGTCAACAAATCTATTGTCAGTCGATAATTCAAAGAATGATCTGAAATTATATACCAGATTTTCAAAGACAGATAACATCTCATTGGCTTTTTCCTCCGGTGTCGAATATACATACAATAACATTTTAAATCTGAGAACCGGAATAAGAGAAGGTAAACCCTCCTACGGTGCAGGTCTGTATTATGGTCTTTTATCATTTGATTATGCATTTGTGAATCGGGATTTAGGTGCTATTCATATGTTTAGTGTTACGAGCTCCTTTGGTATGTCAGTTGCCGATAAACGGGAAATGAGGATCCAAAAAGAAGAAGAAAAGTTCAATAGATTGATGTCAAAAAGACTCGAAGATAAAAATAACAGTATGATAGCAGATCTTTCTGAATCAGCCAAAAAACATATGGATGCCAATGAATTTACCGATGCATTATCTGATTATCAGCGTCTGCTTTTCCTGACAAAATCAAACAATCAGGATACTACGGATATAGTAGTTTTGATAGATGAAATCAGCATGAAAATTGAACAAAACAACCTTGAAGATAGATACGCTAATTTCCTGGATTCGGCGTATACCAGATATGCCAATACGAACTATATTGAAGCCAAGTACTATTCTAATTTAGCTTTAGAAATAAAATCCGAATCAAAAAGTGCCAACCAGATATTAGACAGCTGTAATTATTACATAGCAAAACAACTGACAGAAAAAGAACTTCTTGAATCCCAAATTTTGGTTGTTGATTCATTACTGAATTATGGAAATATTAATAAAGCATTCAGAATCCTCTCTGAGTTATATACGATTGCACCGGATGATCAACGAATCCAACGCCTCAATGTAAGAACAAAGTTTGAAAAATTTAGAAACCAGGCTGAGTCCGCTTATAGTGCCGATAATCTATCACAGGCAAAACAGTTCCTTCTGTCAGCTGAAAAAATATATCCGGGGCATCAGTGGTGTCATGACTTCGCTGACATGCTGGAGGAGCAAAGTATCAAATCGGTCATACCGGCAAAATTGCCGGCAGTACCGAATGTACCGGTAGTATTATCAGAAAATATTAAACAGGAAGCTGCCGAGCTCTATCGAAAGGGACAGGATAGATTTGAAAGCGGAGATCTGGTAGCAGCTGTCAGTTATTGGGAACAAGTGGAAAATTTAGCCTCCGATTATAAATCTGTCCGACAGTATTTAGTTAATGCTTATAAATTCCTTGGTATTGAGTTTTATGGTAAAAATAAACTACAGGATGCTGTCGCAGTTTGGAAGAAAGCAGAACATCTTCAGCCGGACAACGATGAAATCAAAACCTATATAAACCGTACCTTAAATGAAATAAACAAGATGAAAGAATTAACATATGACTCAGCAAATGAATAGAGAACATACAGCATGGCCAAAAGCTGATGACTTTAAAAGAACAATCAGATATGAATTTTCATTTTATATTGCTGTCATTATTCTGTTACTCATGCTGGTGACCGGATATCTGATTACAAAACAATATGTTGATACTGTATCGTCAAATGTAATCGAAAAACAATTAGCCCAGGCAAGATCTTACTCAAGTTCATCCGGTAAGTTGATTCTATCTACAAACGGACCTGATATGCTTTTGCTGAACAATATCTGTCAAAAACTATCCGATGAAAATGAAGATATCTATTGGTGCGGTATTACAGATACATCGAATCAGTTTATTGCACATATTGATATAAAAAAAGTTGTAAAGCAAACATATGCTCCGAATGTCGAAGAAACAAACATAGAAAATATATTAAAAAATAAAGAAAAAGTATCATACCAAAAAGATACGATAACAATCATCGTACCTATTATTGAAAACAGATTGCATCTGGGTAATCTTGTCATGACAGCTTCAACAAAAGAGATTGATCAGGCAAAGATGAAATCAATAAAAACAGTCTTGTTTTCTACTGTTTTGATGATTCTTATTGGAATACCATTTACCATATTCTTGTTAAGCAAAAAACTGAGACCGATAAAAACTATTACAAGTAGTCTGCAGAATATGGATTACGACAAGTTTGATATTGAGATACCCGTAATAAATAATAATGAATTCGGCTTTCTTTCTGAGACTCTGAATGTAATGGGCAGCAAATTGCAGGAAGCACAAAAAGAACAATTCGAACGGGAACGTCTTACCAGAGAATTTGAAATTGCAAATGAGATTCAATCAAAAATACTTCCCAAAGAATATCCGTGTTCTGAGAAATTTGAATTTGCATGTATGTATAGAAGTGCCAAAGAAGTTGGTGGCGATTACTACGATTTTATTGAACATGATAGTGATCATCTTGGAATTCTCATTGCAGATGTATCGGGGAAGTCGCTCCCCGGAATGCTTATTATGCTTTTAACAAGAGATATTGTAAGAAACTTATCAAGAGTGAGTAAAGACCCGGCACATATTCTCACGATGACCAATGAACATCTAATTAAAGATATTAAAAAAGGTATGTTTGTGACAATGTTCTACGGTGTTCTAAGCAAATCAACAGGCATTTTTGAGTTTGCATCAGCCGGTCATAACCCTCTCATACTGATGGATGTAAAAAGCGGGGAATATGATCTTATCAAAACAAAAGGATATCCCCTTGGACTGATGCCAACAGATCAATTTGCCGGAAGAATTGAAAAACAGTACGTTAAACTGGATACTGAAAAACTTGTAATACAGTATACCGATGGTATTAATGAAGCAAAGAATAATGAGAGTGAAGAATTCGGAATGCAGCGGTTTATTGACGTCATTACAAATGACAGAAACCTGCCGCCTCAAAATATTATTGAAAATACAATTCAATCACAGGATAAGTTTATTGAAGGTGCTGAACAATATGATGATATTACCCTTCTTGTGATGAAATGGAATAATAGGGAAAAAAAGAATATATATATAAATAAGAAAGAAGGAACCAATGTCAGTTGATATTGCGAATACTGAAATTGTTTCTATTCCCTTAGAAACATATACCGGTGATCAGGATCTGTTTCTCGAATCAATTCAGGAGGGTCTAAGCAATAATAAAATGGCAATATATGTTGATTGTCAACAACTGCAGAGTATCTCTTCAAGCCATGTAAGCCTTTTATGGAAAGCAATGCAGTTATGTAAAGAGAATGATACAGAATTTATTCTTAAAAATGTAAGAGATTTAGTTCTTGATGTATTAGTAACTCTTGATTTGCAGGATATTTTTGTAGTTGAACAACAGGATAAAGGGAAAGATGAATTTTTAGAAACTGATAAGTTTTCTTATATCGCAATTGAACCTCTGGAATTGAAATTCAGTTTGACCGTGGAAAATATTGTCAGACAAAAATATGCTGTTGGAAGTCATCTTGATCAGGCGCTTATATCAAAGCAGATTATCTTTGAGATACAAACTATCTTTTATGAAGCTGTAACCAATATTAGACTGCATTCCGATATGAATTCACAAACTCCGATTGAATTCTATTTGTCACAAATGAATGATAATATAATTATGCAATTTACTGATACAGGTAAAGAGTTCGATCCGACTCAGCACGAACAAGTTTACAGCTCGAAAAAAGCAATCAAAGAACGGATGAAAAACGGCTTCGGAATAATGATGATGAAAAAAATGTCTGATAAGGTATCATATAAGCGGGTAAATAATAAAAATGTTTTAACCATTACAAAATCCTGGAGTAAGTGCAATGGATAAAAATAAAATTACTTACAAGATTATAAATGATGATGCCGCTAATATAACTGCTGGTCATACACTGGATAACAGTAATGTCCACGAAATGGTGGATATTATTACAGCATTGCAGGAAAAACAGTATAAATATATAATTATTGATATGACAGCACTGGAGTTTATCTCTTCAGCCGGTGTAGGTGCATTTTTGGGAACAGTTGAATCTTCCCGGGAAATTGGTGGTGATATAATTCTGTTTGGTGCATCAGATGATGTAAAACATATTTTTGACATATTGGATTTATTAGATTATCTGGTAATATTGCCTGATAAGGAAACTGCAAATCAACATTGTAAATTAAATGTGTAATAATGAATACAAGTATCGAAAAATATAATGTTGCAGACATAAAAGAAAAAAATAAAATTCTGGATAAAAATGCTCTGGCAATGGATGCTCTTGCAAAACTTGCATTGCAGTTTACTGAAGATACAGATTATAGTAAACTTCTGAATTCACTTCTGTTTACAATAGCCGGACAGATGAGTGTGAATAATGCATTTGTTATCATTCTGCATGAAGGTGACTATACATCAAATCAGTATTATTGTGGAATTGGTAAATACAAAAACTCGAAACTTCTTAAATCCATTGAATTAGATGAAAATATAATAAATTTCTTTAAATCTAATAGTAGACCTGTAACTGTCGATGAGTTGGAAATCGAAGGGAAATCTGCTAACTTTCTCTATAAGCTTTTAGAGTCCGAAGTTTCCCTTATCGGACCTCTGGTTTTAAACAATGAAATTCTGGGAATCCTTGCAATCGGTGAGAGAGTAAACAAAATTGACTTTGAACCGGTTGAGACTGATATCCTCAGAGCTTTAGTAAATTCAATTACTCCCTTTATATCAAACACATTTTTATTTATGGAGATTTCAAACATAAATAAATGGTATCTGGAGATATTAAATAGCGTAAAGCATGGATTGTTTATATTCGATAAAAATTTAAAACTTAAAAAAATTAACGATGCAGGGTTCCAGATATTAAAAGCTGTAAAATCAAAACTTAAGAGTAAATCCTCATTGCATAATGTTTCAATGGAATTTATTTTCACAGAAAACACTTTTCCCGGGTGGACAAAAATGATATCTGAGGTATGCCGGGAGAAAACAAAAAAAGTATTAAAAAATCTCAAATTGAACAATGGTGATCAGGATATGATTTTTAATATAGCGATAAACTCAATAAACTATCATAATTCTGAGACAGATCATATTATAACTATTGATGATGTCACCGTACTCAAAGAGAGTGAACAGCGCATGTTTGAACTGGAAAAATTTGCAGATAAAGGAGTTATGGCATCATCTATAGCCCATGAATTAAATAATTTTCTCGGTTTAATACTTGGAGGTGTTGAATTGACATCGATACATGTTAAAAAAGGAAACAATGAAAAGGTTGCTAACAATATCGATAAGTTAAAAGAAAATATTAATAAAATGCAGAGATTTACAGCCGGATTGATGGATTATACCAAGCAGCAAACAACTAAATCAAAATGCAGTTTAAATACGATAATCGAAGATGTAATTGCGTTTCTTACCGTACAAAAAAGGTACGATAATGTTAACATTTTAACAAATCTTGATTCTCGAATCGAACCTATTGAAATTGATTCAGACCAGATTGCTCAGCTGTTATTGAACTTTTTAAACAATGCAGCAGATGCAATTAATGCACAACAAAATGAATTTGGACAGATTATTATTAGAACATCTCAGGATGAGAATTCTTTGTATCTGTCTATTGAAGATAATGGGGAAGGAATTAAAGATGAACTGAAAGCTAAATTATTTAATCATCACTTCACAACAAAAGAACATGGTCATGGTTATGGACTTGTTACCTGTTATAAAATAATTAAAAATCATAATGCTGAAATTGATGTTAAAAGTACTTTAGGTGAAGGAACTACTTTTACTCTCAAATTTCCGGTTACTCACGATTAGTCACGTTTAATTTCTCAAATATTTTTTTCACACACAAATTTAGCAATTCATAAAATTTAACTGGGAACTATCAAAAAAGTTGATTGTTCATCTTATAACATCAATTTTGATAAAGGATATAATATGAATCTCAAGACTATAATGCTTGCTGTTTTACTTTTTTTCACATTAAACATCAATCTGCTTGCGGCGGAATCAGTTCTTATCGTAGTAACCAGTCATGCACAGATGGGTAATACCGAAAAACCAACAGGTTTCTGGTTAGCTGAGTTAACCCATCCTTACTATGTAATCAAAGATGCCGGCTACGATGTTGTCGTTGCATCTATCAAAGGTGGTCCGGCTCCGATTGATCCGAGAAGTATGGATACGACTGATCTGATAAATCAAAGATTTTTAAAAGATACTCAACTTATGGCAAGCATTTTAAACAGCCAAAAGCTTTCAAACATAAATCCATCTGAGTTCTCTGCTGTCCTCTTTAGCGGTGGGCATGGCACTATGTGGGATTTCCCGGGGGATTCTTCTGTAAATATTACTTCCCGATATATATATGAAAAAGGAGGAGTAATCGGTGCCGTCTGTCATGGACCGGCAGCACTTACTGAAGTTACTCTTACTGACGGTTCTTATCTTATTGATGGTAAAAAATTTGCAGCGTTTACAAACGAAGAGGAGACTATTGCAAAACTTGAAGATGTTGTCCCTTTTTTGCTCCAGGACAGACTGACTGAGCGAGGCGGTATATTTGTTTCCGGAGAACCATGGAAAGAAAA
>QQUK01000193.1 GCA_008501655.1 Calditrichota bacterium | reverse complement strand
TCAGCAGTATCAATGATTTTTTCACCTCTATAAAAGAGACTCTCTTCCAGAACAGTAGTATCAGCTTTGGCATTAGTACCGGTTGAAAAATAATGTATGTCAGCATTCGATTCAATTTTCTGCTCCGAAGTAACTTTGTCATCAAAGTTTAGAACCAGATAATCAGACTGATCCTGATTTTCCGTTATCCGGAGTTTTGCTTTGATATAATTTTCAAAAGAGCCATGTCGGTCAAGGTGGTCCGGTGTGAGATTTAAAATCAAAGCTGCATCCGGTTTAAAATCTGATATTGTTTCCAACTGGAAATTAGACACTTCAACAATTGCTATACCTTTTTCAGGAATCTTTGAAACGATTTCAGCAAAAGGAAATCCGATATTGCCGCAGACATATGTATCAAACCCGGCTGTCGCAAATATTTCTCCAATGAGTGTAGTTGTTGTCGTTTTACCATTTGAACCGGTTATCGCAATGATCTTCCCTTTGCAGCACCATGAGGCAAACTCTATTTCAGAAAATACAGGGATACCTTTTTCTCTGGCTTCTTTCAGAATCGGAATTGTAAGCGGAACACCGGGAGAAACGACTAAATAGTCAGAAGCAAGCAACCTTTCAGAGTGACCATCGAATTCATAAGGAATCCCGGCTGTATTCAAGCGTTCGATTTCTGTTGCAAGCAGATCAGCACTTTTGGAATCGGATACAAACGGTTTCCCGCCAATACTCTCAGCAAGTACCGCTGCAGCAATCCCGGAACGTGCCATTCCAATTATACCGATGTTTCTGTCCTTAATTCTCTGTTCTGTTGTCATCGTATCTTCAACGTTGCTAAGGTTAATAGTGCAAACAATGCACCAAGTATCCAAAACCGGATAACGACTTTTGATTCATGCCATCCGGATAATTCAAAATGGTGATGTATCGGAGCCATCTTAAAAATTCGTTTTTTGTTTCTAAATCTGTATGATAAAACCTGTAGAATGACAGAGAGTGCTTCTATAACAAAAACACCACCGACAATTACAAGTAATAGTTCTTTCTTCAAAAGAATTGAAATCGCACCTAAGGCACCACCCAGGGCAAGAGAACCGGTATCACCCATAAATACCTGAGCCGGATATGAGTTAAACCATAAAAACCCTAAAGCAGCTCCGATAGCGGCTCCGCAGAAAATTGTCAGCTCACCGGCACCGGGGAGATATTCAATCTGCAAGTATCCAGAATAGTCAAGTCGTCCCGTTACATACGCAATACCGCCGAATGCAATAAAACAGATTGCGGTTAACCCTATAGCAAGCCCATCGAGTCCATCGGTAAGGTTGACAGCATTTGATGACCCTGTTATCACGACTATCACAAAAGGAACATAGAGTAAACCGAGATTTAACACATAATTTTTAAAAAACGGAATATTTGTCATTCCATCATAATTTGGTGAAAGATAAGTCAGGCAGAGTGCAAAGATAAGACCGATCGAAAACTGTCCGATGAGCTTTTTCTTGCCAACCATTCCTTTAGGTTCTTTTTTGATAGCTTTCAGGTAATCATCCATATAACCGATTAAACCAAGCCATGCGGTAACCAATAGAACGGTTAAAACATAGAAATTGGATAGGTCTGCCCAGAGTAAAGTCGGAATAATAATTCCACTCAGAATGATCAAGCCGCCCATAGTAGGAGTACCTTCTTTTTTCTGGTGTGATTCCGGTCCTTCTTTGCGGATAGATTCCTTGACCTGATACTTTTTCAGTAGTTTTATAAAAAATGGACCTAAAATCAGACAGATGATAAGGGCAGTAATTGTTGCACCACCGGTTCTGAATGTAATATACCGGAACAGGTTGAATCCGCCGAATTGTTCTGTCAGGGGATATAAAAGATGGTAAAACATCAGGTGTCCTCCCTCTGATGTTGTAAGACATCATAAATATTCTCAAGTCCTATCCCGCGGGATGCTTTCATATAAATGAAATCATTCGGCTTAAGATAATTTAAGATATCTGAAGTTGCTTCGTTTTTATCTGTATATTGCACAATCGAACCGGCTTGTTGGTTGCAGTTTTTTGCGATTTCTTTTGCAAGTTTTCCAACAGTAATAAGGATATCATATTTCTTGTCTGAGAGAAACTCACCGACTTCCTGATGATAAGCTGTCTCTTTTTTGCCAAGCTCGAGCATATCTCCCAGGATAAGCACTCTTCTGTTCTCATTTGGCATATTGAAAAATGCCTCAAGTCCGGCTTTCATCGATTCCGGATTGGCATTGTAGTAATCAGTTATGATTATAAAGTTATTTACTTTCTGCATCTGACCGCGCATCGGAGCTGTCGCCAGATTTATTTTTTCGGTATCTACTTCAAAAAATGAATATCCAAGCGTTCTGACGATTGCGTAAGCAGCCAAAAGGTTATAAACCTGATGTTTTCCAACAAGCGGGAGATGGAACCGGTTGTTCTCAATCACAACCGTTGTTGAACCATCTGTATTCTGATTAATCGAATCAATCATAAAGTCAGCATCTTTGTCTAAACCAAAAGTTATAAACGATTCTCTGATATTTTTTGCTTCAGAGACTAAAACCTGGTCATCAGCATTGAGAATTACTTTCACATCCGCTTTTGCATTTTTAACCAGTTCCAGTTTTGCTTTTGCAACATCTTCTTTAGAAGTCAGATACTGTAGATGTGAAGAACCGATATTTGTAAATAAGACAACATCAGGATTGACAAGTTGAGCAAGTTGAGGCATCTCATTTTTAGTTGAGATACCGAGTTCTAAGATACAAGCTTTAGCGTCCGATTCCACAGCAAACAAAGAAAGAGGTACACCAAAGAGGTTGTTCAGATTCCCCGGTGAACGGTAAGATTTTTCTTCAACTGCTGATAACAGACAATAGGTCAGTTCTTTGGTTGTTGTTTTACCATTGGAACCGGTAATAGCAGTAAATTCTGCATCAAGAGAATCACGGTAATTTTTGGCAAGTGTTAGCATAGCCTGATGGGAATCTTTGACAGCAACATACGGCACATTTCCGGGAATCTGATTAATAAGCGGGTAATCGTATTGAACAAGCAAACTGCCTGCTCCTGATTCAATTGCCTGTGAGATAAAGTCATGACCATCATTCTTTTCACCTTTGATTGCAATAAATAAAGCTCCGGGTGAAACCGAACGACTGTCAATCGAAACACCATCAAACAAGGTGCTGCCTTTTTGACTGTTGTACAATGTCCCGTCACATACTGTGACTAATTCTTCAACACGCAACCGTATCAATTCTCCTGACTCTCTTTTGAACCTGTATAGCCAAGTTCCGCTAAAATTTTTAGTGCGACATCCATGTCGCTGAAAGGCAGTCTCAATCCTTTGATTTCCTGATAATTTTCCGCACCTTTACCGGCGAGCAATACAGCATCACCGTCTTTGGCTTTTGATATAATATTTTTAATAGCTTCTTCTCTATCGATACAAACCTCATAGTTTTCCCCAACAAGACCCGGTTTGATATCTTCAATAATTGCTTCCGGTTCTTCAGAACGGGGATTATCCGAGGTCACAACAGCATAGTCAGAATTCAACGTTACAACCTGACCCATCAGTTCCCGTTTTCCTTTATCACGGTCACCACCGCAGCCAAACAAAGTAAGTATTCGGCCTTTATTTATCTCTCTAACCGATTGAATCAAACGTTCAAGAGCATCTGGTGTGTGAGCATAATCGATATAAACGGCAAATGGCTGTCCCTGATTGACATAATTAAATCTGCCCGGGACAGGTTTTGCGTTTTCAAGACCGGCAACAACAGAATCAATATCTGCTCCGGATGCAATTCCACCGGTTGCAGCTGCGATCGCATTCATCAGGTTAAATTTTCCGGGAAGCTTCAAGTTAATCGTTCTATTACCCATTGGAGTAAACAGGTCAAAAATTGTTCCTTCCGGTTTAATCTCATAACTTGTCGTATAAACATCAGCTTCGGTGTCACTCAATGAATAAGTCATATAAGACGATTCAAAGTCTCCAAACAATTGACGGAATTCAGGAACATCGAGATTTATTACTGCATAACTCAATGGACCGTCAAGTTTGGTAATCAGTTTTGCTTTAGCAGCTAAGTAAGCATCCATTGTTTTATGATAATCGAGATGGTCTCGGGTTATGTTCGTATAGACCGCTACCCGGAAATTTATATTATCAACCCTATGTAATTCCAGCGCATGCGAGGAAACTTCGATCACAGCATTAACACAATAATTTTTCCTCATTAAAAACAATAACCGCTGTAAATCAAGCGAGTCCGGTGTAGTCCTTTCAGCACCAAACTTTTCGCTGCCGGTGTCATAGAGAAAAGAGGTGATAAGTCCGACTTTTTTGTTTCGTGCTTCAAGGATACTTTTTATAAGAAAACAGGTCGTAGTTTTTCCGTTGGTTCCGGTAACCCCGCAAGCTTTGATATTCATTCCCGGATGACCGTAGAATGTTGAAGATACATCAGCCATTGCTTTACGGATATTCGGCACAGAAACATGATTCTCAACATCGTCACATGATTCACGTTCACCTATTACAGCAATCGCACCATTTTTAACGGCATCTTGAACAAAATCATAACCATCAAACTTAAAACCATTGACAGCAAAGAATAGTCCGTTTTGGTTTACCAATCTTGAATCATATTCCAGATTCTCGATCTCCACATCCTCATTTCCCTTAAGCTGCTTTGTCTCCAAATCAGCAACTAAATCCTTTAGTTTGATACGAAGCTCCTAAATCGGTTTACATTCCAACCGACAGTTTAAATCTTCATTAATCACAACACCCGGCTGAACAGATTGTCTGTACACCCGGCCGTTTCCTTTTATCGAGTATGTAATACCCAAGTGCTGCATATAAGCTGATACTTCCCGAACAGTTAGCCCGGAAAGATCAGCCATTGTTTTACCATTTTCATTTTCAACAGAAACTAAGATTTCATCGTTTTCCACAATAAGCCTATCTGCCTGAGGATACTGCCAGACAACATAGCCGGAATCAGTATTTGCCCGGACATTCAGCTTTTTAGCTTTAACATCATTTTCAACAGACGCAAAGTTTTTACCGATCAAATTCGGTACTACTTTTGTTTTAATAGTCTCTTCATCAGATTCAGCGAGCATTTGTTGCGGTATAGTAAAGAGATCCGGATTATTAGTTGTATACCGTTCAGCTATCCGTTTAAAAACAGGTCCTGACGTAAGCCCGCCGTAATGTATTGGTTGCGGTTTTTCTATGACAACAATACCGGTTATGAGAGGTTCTTCAGCCGGAAAAAAGCCTAAAAAACTTGCCATATAGTCCTGCAGTGAATAACGTTTTGTTTTCATATCAAATATCTGTGCTGTTCCGGTTTTACCTGCAATTGCTACAACGGATGAGTTAACTTTTGTTGCTGTACCGTTTTCAACGACACCACGTAAAAACGCCCTTAAGGAATCAACCGTATGTTCACTTAAAAATTCATTCAGCACTACCGGCTTTGTCGGATTAACTGGTTTCCCTTTTTCATTCACATCACAAAGAATCAATCTTGGTTTATATAGTTTTCCGCCGTTCGCAATGACCGACATTGCAGAAACCATTTGAAGTGTATTCACTGCCACAGCATGACCCATGGATAATGACGCGGTCGCAAAATCAGACCACTTTTCATAGTTTGCAATTCGACCAGGCGTCTCTGATGGCCAGTCCCCAAGAAGCCGTTGACCGATACCAAATTGTTTGGAAAATTCATACAACCTGTCACCGCCATACTTAAGTGTTGCCTTCCCGATTCCTATATTTGAGGAAAGTTCAATAATCTCTCTGAAGTTCAACCAGTCATGCTTTTTATCATCACGTATATGGTTGCGCTCAATCTTCCAGTATCCGGTGTCACAATAGATTGAATCATTGTAATCAATCAATTCATCTTCTAAAAGTCCTGCTGCAGCAATTATTTTATACACGGAACCGGGTTCAAACTGATCTGAGAGTGTCCGAAGTTTAGTCGGTTTATCACGGTTCTTTTCATTCGGATCATAATGAGCCATAGCGATTATCTCACCATTATTGTTATTAATGAAAAGCGCTTGACCGGACGCTCCATTAAACTGCTCAACACCCTTTTTAAGTTCCTCTTCGACAATTTCCTGCAACTTCCAGTCAATCGTCAGTATCTTAGACTGTCCCGGAACCGGCTTGACTATGGCTTGTTCATTAATACGGAATCGATTTCTGAAAACATCATTCCGGTAAGCAACTGTTCCAACCTGACCGGCCAGCGTAGAATCATAACAGAGCTCAAGCCCTGAAAGTCCTTTGCCGTCAATATTTGTAAAGCCTAATACCTGCTTACCGATCAATCCAAATGGATAGACCCGGTGCGGTTCATCTGAAAGGTGGAGCCCTTTGGGGCTGTCTTTGGCGATTCGTTCAGCTGTTTCATCATCGAGTTTTCTGCGAATAGGTGAATATTCATTTACCCGAAGATTGTATTTCCGTTTAGCTGTTCCAGCCGGCATATGGAAAAAAGAATCGAGATATTGCCCGACATGCTCCACTTCCTGTTTTGATGTCGGATATGCTGAAAGCGTTTGTAAAATAATATTATTCGCGACAACCAAACCGTTCCGGTCATAGATTATTCCGCGAGGCGGTTTTATCTTCATGTTTCCGGATGTTTGGATTGCAACCTTCTTGCTGTATTCCTCATTCTTAAATATCTGCAAATGAACCAGTCGGGCAAAAATAGCAGCAAAAGCTAAACATGCAAATACAAACATCCAGGCAAGCCGGATATTTTTTTTTGGTTTTGCCGTCATTTCTCACCCCATCCATTGATTGTTGAATCAATTGGAATATCTTCCACAACATTTGCTTTAGCTCTGGTCCGTTCAATTACCGGAAGAAATTCAGAAATCCGTTTCACAGCCGCCAGCATCTGGGACAGATCATCTTTTTGGGTAGGTGTAGAACCGTCATATTCGATTGTACACATCATATCAGACGAAACCATTTTAAGCCCCAGTGTATCATAAGCATACCGTTCAATACGGGAAGATGTTGACAACACGGCTAAATCTGTATAAAGCTTTTTCTTTTTATCAAGAATATCTGCATTTTCCTGCTTCAAAAATCCAATCTCTTTAGAATATTTCACGACCTGTACCCGCTGCCATACATGAATGCAGGCAACTGCAAGAAACAGCGAAAGCAATAACGCCGGAGTAAAGTACCGATGGCTTCTTAGTTTATTTAAAAACGAAGAATTAATCTCAACCGTTTCTTTGAATTTTCTGACAGTTTGTCTCATCTAAATCTTCTCTGCAACCCGCAGCTTTGCTGAACGAGCTCTTGAATTCCGCTCAATCTCTGAATCTGAAGGGAGTTCCGGTTTTTTTGTGATGATTTTTAACTGAGGTTCATTACCGCAGATACAGACGATGATATTATCAGGACAGGTACATCCCTTCTGTAACTTCTGGAAAAACCGCTTTACGATTCTATCTTCAAGGGAATGATAACTGAGCACAGCTATCCGCCCGCCTGTTTTGAGGATAGTAACTATTTTAGGGAGTACTGATTCGAGCTGTTCGAGCTCATGATTAACAGCGATTCGCAATGCCTGGAAGATTCTTGCTGCAGATTTGGTTTGGTAGGGCGGTTTGATGACCTGATTAATAATGACTGTGAGTTGTGAGGTTGTCTGAATCATTTCCTTTTGTCTTCCTATGACAATTGCTTTGGCTATTTTTCTTCCTTGCCTTTCCTCGCCGTATTTAAAAAAAATATCTGCGAGTTCAGCTTCTGACTTTCTGTTTATTATGTCCGATGCCGTTTCGGTTGACTGTTCATCAAACCGCATATCAAGAGGACCATCTTTAGAAAATGAAAAACCTCTTTCGGCATCATCTATTTGCATTGATGAAATCCCCAAATCTAAAAGAACTCCATCAAACTCTGTATCATCAAACTGTTCTACCAATGAATCAATTGCTGCATAAGGTGCTACATACAGATATTTTTTTTGATGACACGCTTGTAAATTCTCCTTTGCTATACTGACAGCTTTACTGTCTTTATCAACTCCGTAGAGTTTTGCCTGCTGATTAAGATGTTTGCTAAATGCTTTTAAATGACCACCCAGCCCTGCTGTGAGGTCGATATAATTTCCGTTTTTGTTTGTAATTAGATGAGCAATAATCTCATCTGCCATGACCGGATCATGGGTAAACTCACTCATCCGATTCGCCATCACCCGTGAACAACCGCTCAGCTACATCTTCATAGCTTCCCGAGAACTGTTCCAGGTAATATTGATAGCGGATCGGGTCCCAGAGCTCAATCCAGTCATTAACGCCAATTACTAAAAGATCTTTGGAAAGTTTCGCTTCAGTAAGGAGATGGGACGGAATGAGAATACGGCCATTTTTATCAGGAGTAACCATACCTGCAGATGAGTAAAATCGGCGGGAGAAAAAACGGAAATCTTTTTTTGTGAAATTGAGTGAAGAAAGTCGTTCCTGAATCTTCTGCCACTCCTGTTGAGGATAGAGTGACAAACAGCCTTCAAGCCCTTTGGTAATGGTTAATTCCCCTTCCAAAAGCGGTTTTTTAGCAACACCTTTGACAGCCCGGAGTTTTGCCGGAAGGGCAAATCTGCCTTTATCGTCTAATGTTGTCTGATATTGACCAAGAAATCCGCTCAAATGACTCTCCACTTTGTTCCACTTTCAACCATTTATGCCATAATAAATCACTTTTCTCCCACCAATGTCAAGCAATATTTTGTCAATAATTATAAAAAAATGGAGGTATAAATTCCTATCTTTCAATGATTAATAAGAGAAGATTAATTGATTAATTTGCAACCTGTTCAACCTGAAACAAAAGCAGAGGAATATTTTTCTCTTGCCAAACTGTTTCTATCTTCCAACAGGCTACTATATATAGATTTAATTCCATAGAAATATTAATTTGTATATGACTCACCTTGTTCTAAATCTCACCAGAGAAACAACAATTCATTAAATAACAACAACTTACACGCCAGCCTCTCTGCCGGAGCAGAATGGTATTCCTCTTGCTTTTCTTATAATGTATCCAAGTTGAAACAGGAGAAATAGAATGAAAAATATATGTATATCAGTCCTGATTGGCCTTTTGATGCTGGCATTTACCGCTCAATCAGCAACCATAGAATTACCGGACCACAGTTTGGACAGATGGCTGGAAATGGCTCAAAATGAGGATAATCAGATAAAAACTTTTAAAATCTCTGAGTCGAACTCTCTTCCATATTTGACCTATTTTCTTGAAGTTAATGATTCTACGGAAATCAGGAGCCTGAACCTCATATCGTCAAATGTGTTTTCAACCGGTTCGCAGATTTTGATTCATAAGAATGATATCCCGACATCCATAGATGTAAATCTGTATACAGATATAAAAAGCTCTGCATCGCTTAATTCAATCGGATTTAAACCAATAATTATTCATGACCCGGTTTGGCTCAACAATCAAAAATATCTTAAAATCCAGATTTTTCCTGTTACAACTGATATGAACGGAAACATTATTAAGCATACAAATTTCCAGATTGACTATATAAATTCAGAGATCAAACAAACAGCTCTCCTTAGTCAAACTGATTTCGATTTTCTCTTTTCAAACGGAAAACAGAATAATACCTATGCCTCGACAGGATATCCTGAATATCTTATAGTTACAAATCAGGAACTGAGTGAAGCATTTTCTGAGTTGGCTTCATACAAAAACCAAATCGGTATTTCCACCGAGATTTCTTTAATCGACGATATTCTTGCAAGCTCAACTGGTCGTGATGATGCTGAAAAACTTCGGAACTACCTCAAAGAGTTTTATAATAACGGCGGCTTATATCTCCTCTTAGGCGGAGATGAAACTGTTATTCCAATCAGATATGCATACCACAACGCAGCTTACTCTGATATCTCAATTGAAGACCAGCAGGTTTCTGACTTGTACTATGCTGATCTGACCGGCGACTGGAACCTGGATAATGATAATGTCTGGGGTGAAAAATATACAGATGATGTTGACCTTACACCGGAACTTTATGTCGGACGACTCCCCTTTAACAGTTCCGCTGAAGTTTCAAACTATGTGGCAAAATTAATCAATTATGAAACCAACAGATATAATCATAATCTCGATTATCTTGAAGATATTTTCATCTTCGCCTCAGATCAGATGCGTGATTATGAAACAGCAGGACAACATGCTTATCTCGCTCAGGCATTTCCATCAAGCTTCACTGTAGATACTACAAACGGAATTGAAAAAGCAACCGGTGAAGATGCAAACCCGACAAACAAATCAGCTATCGAACTTGAACCGGTTATCTCATCAGGATATGGAATTATTAATATTGTTGCTCATGGTTCTAACTCCTCTTTTGCTGTTCGGACATCGGGCTATAACGACTGGCCAAAATCATATTTTACGACAGACACCAATTACTGGGGGCATGGCAATTTTCATGCTCTATCAGAGAATGGAAACATTTCGTTTTATGCATCATTAGGCTGTGACAACGGAGCGTTTGACAAAGATCAGCCGCCCTTTAATCAAGCAGTGCCAAATGTAGTCCAGACACTGCTCGGATTAGAGAATCGCGGAGCGGTTGGTTTTATAGCAAACTCACGATGGGGATGGGTTTCAACATCATATCTGCTTCAGAGAAGATTCCTTGATTATGTAATCGCTAACCCGGAACTTCCGGCTTGCGATGCGATGTATAAAATGAAAGATGATTATTATTACTATAGAGATTTAATTTTAGGTATCAATTACTTTGGTGATCCTACAATGAAAATCTATACGTTCGTTCCAGAAAGTATCGATTTTGCTGTAAATCATAGTAAATCAACAATTGGAATTTCATTATCAAGTAACGGGGAGCCTCTTGATTCAGTCAGAATAGTAATTAGTGCAGACAATCAAATCCTTTCCCAATATATCACAAATATATCGACATCAACGGAAATCGAATATGATTTTAACCTCGGAACAGAATATACAATTTCAGCGATAAAACAGGGTTATACGATAAAACAGATCAGCTATACGCCATCTATCGTCACCGACGTAGATGATTATGAACTCAATCTCCCCTCAGATTTCTCACTATTCCAAAACTATCCAAACCCGTTTAACCCATCGACTACAATCGAGTTTGCACTCCCGACAAACGGATATGTTTCCCTTGATGTTTACAATACATTGGGACAGAAAGTCGCAGAATTAGTTAATCAGGAATTACCTGCCGGTTACCATTCAGTTATATGGAATGGAAAAAACAAAAACGGAACTGACATTGCAAGCGGTCTATATTTTTATAAACTGAAAAACACAGATTTCACAGAAACAAAAAAGATGCTTCTGATACGCTAATCGATATGATTAGCGTTTTGTAAATTCGACAAGTTTTTTACAGACCGACTCAAGTGCCGAAAGTTTTTTATCATCTCTCAGATTATTTTCATCATCAAATGCCTGTGACGCAGAGGATAACCCAAACTGTTCCGGTACAACATGAACCTTGACATTAGATAACTGCTGCCGGACATGCGGAAGTGCTCGCACACCACCTAAGGAACCGGGTGAGGCAGCAATCAAACCGGCAATCTTCCCATCAAAACATTCATATGGAGGAAATCCTTCAACAGGACGGGATAGCCAATCTATTGTATTTTTAAATGCTCCGGAGAAAAAACCATTGTACTCAGGGGTTGAAATCAAAAGACCGTCATGCGCAATAAA
>QQUK01000030.1 GCA_008501655.1 Calditrichota bacterium | reverse complement strand
CTGAGAGTGCCATGCCGTTCCACGATGTCAGGATTTTATCATCGGTCAGGGGACGGATTCTTTTTGCACGGGCATCATATAATTTTTTAATCGAACTTTTTATTTTATTCTTTTCTACGTCTGTAAAAGTATCATACAGTTTGTGGGAGATTTCGGTTTTGTGCAGAATGTTTTTTCCTTCGAAATTTCCTTTTTCGGAAACATTAAACAAGTCACAAAACAAAGATGCATCATCACCAAGAATTTTGTCTATCTCCGATTTATCCCAGACATAAAATTTTCCCTCTTCCCCTTCGGAGTCGGCATCAAGTGCCGAATAGAATCCACCTGATTCATCGGTTAATTCCGTTAAGATAAAATCAAGGGTACCATGAATAATCTCTTTGTAATAATCATTTTTTGTAATTTGATAGGCATCAGCATACGTCTGCACAAGCAGTCCGTTATCATAGAGCATCTTTTCAAAATGAGGCACCAGCCATCTTTCATCAGTTGAGTAGCGTGCGAAACCTCCACCAATCTGGTCATAGATGCCGCCATCAGCCATTGCGTTGAGTGCTTTTTCGGTGGACTCAAGATAAAGCTTCGTATCGGTTTTATTATACATGCATAAGAATAATGCGAGTTCTGTTGCATGGGGGAATTTGGGGGCATGTCCGAAACCACCGAATTGATGGTCAAATGTTCCCATCAACGCATTTGCCGCATTTGAGATGTATTCTTCAGAAAGTTCACCGGAGTTTTCTTCGGAAACTTTCAGTCTATCGTTTATCTGAGAGAAAATATTGTCAGCTGATGCTACGATATTTTCTTTATCCTCTTTGTATGCTTCCCCGATTTCAATAATCAGCTGTTCGAATCCAACCCGACCGTACTGACTTGTTGGAGGGAAGTATGTTCCGGCGTAGAACGGTTTTAAGTCCGGCGTCAGGAATACTGACATCGGCCAGCCTCCGTGACCGGTCATCGCCTGGGTGAATGTCATATAAATCTGATCAAGGTCGGGGCGTTGTTCCCGGTCGACTTTGATGGAGATAAAATATTTATTTAATATTGCAGCAATTTGCTCATTTTCAAATGATTCCCGCTCCATCACATGGCACCAGTGACAGGCGGAATAGCCGATTGAGAGAAATATCGGTTTATCTTCATCTTTTGCTTTTTTGAGAGCTTCATCCCCCCACGGATACCAGTTAACCGGATTGTGTGCATGGGATAAGAGATATGGGGAGTTTTCTCCGACTAATTTATTAGTAAACTTTTTTTCAAGAGTGCTGTCAGACATTAATTCTCCTTTTTCAGCGGTGTAACAATAAGGTGATACTAAGAGGAATGTGAGTAAAATTACTGCAAGTTTCAATTTTCACCTTTGATTTTTTTGATACTTATTTCATATAACAGAAAAACTCTATACAAGTGCCCGAATTCTTGTTATATTCTGTAACTTTTTTAATGTGAAGGTTATCTAAAATAAGATAACTTATAATATTCAGAAGGAGAAGTAATGTTTCAAAAACTCGGTATTATTTTACTTTCAGTAGTCTTATTAGTCAGTTGTGGTAAAAAAGAGGAAGCCAAAACCGATAACCCGGTCAAAACAGGCAATAATTTCAGATTTACTTACGATGTCTCCCTTCCTGATGTGAAGGAAAATCTTTCCGAAGTTGAACTATTGATTCCGGTTCCGCAGGATAATAATTTTCAGAAGATTGAAAATATAACTATTAACACAAACGGTAAATATGAATTTGGTGATGAATATCATTTTGGAAATAAATATATCCTGGTCACTTTTGATGATACATTATCAACAGTGCCAATAGCAAAACTAACAGTCGATGTAACCCGAATGGAAAACAGTAATTTAACATCGAAAAAATTTATTCAGCCTGAGGATTCAATAGTTCTTGCTGATTGTCTCCTGCCTGATTCTTTAGTGCCGATTGATGGTCAGGTTGCGGCTGAAGCTCAGAAAGTCATTAAAGATGGTATGACAGATTTAGAAAAAGCAAAAGCGATGTATGATTATTTACAATCTACCATGAGTTATGATAAATCAGGTGAAGGCTGGGGTCGCGGTGATGCAATCTATGCCTGCGATATCCGCAAAGGTAATTGCACCGATTTTCATTCACTGTTTATCGGGATGGCTCGCTCCCAGGGTATTCCGGCAAAATTCTCAATCGGCTTTCCTCTTCCACTGAATAAACAGGAAGGGACCATCGGCGGGTATCATTGCTGGGCTGAATTTTATGTAGACGGTTACGGCTGGATTCCGGTTGATATTTCCGAAGCTGCTAAAGATACCACGAAAAGAGAATATTTCTTTGGAAATCTGGATGACAGCCGGGTTACTTTTACTGTTGGCAGAGACTTAGAACTTGATACCTACAAAGAAACCAAGTCATTAAACTTTTTTATCTATCCGCAGGTCTATTTGAATGGGAATGAATACAAAGGATACACAAAAGCGTTCAGTTTTGTAAAAATATAACAAAGGATTTATACGATGGATATTGAAAAGATTCAGGCATATCTTGAAGAGCATGAGCTTGGCGGCTGGCTGATGGCTGACTTTCATGGTCGCAATAATATCGCTATTGAGATGTTAGGTCTTTCGGGCATGGTAACGAGACGGTCATTTTATTTTATACCGGTTTCCGGCGAACCAACAGCGCTGGTCCATGCTGTTGAGTTTGACAAATTTCAATCGGTTGCAGGGAATCATATTCAATATTCATCGTACAAACAACTGGAAGATGAACTTGAAAAACTTGTGTCGCCGGTTTCTAAAATAGCAATGGAATATTCCCCAATGGGACGCTTGCCCTATATCGGTCTTGTTGATGCCGGAACTATTGAATTGATGAAATCATTCGGTTGTGAGATTGTAACTTCTGCCAATATGGTTGCTAATTTTCAGGCACGGCTTACACCGGAGCAGATTGCGACACATCGGATTGCTGCCAAAAATGTTATCGAAATCAAAGAACATGCCCATTCATATATT
>QQUK01000039.1 GCA_008501655.1 Calditrichota bacterium | reverse complement strand
GTTTTTTTTCTATATCTTTAACATAGATACAGACATGATGCAGCCCATCACCTTTTTTTTCCAAAAAATTCTGTATCGGGGAATCATCCGATGTCGGAGAGATAAGTTCGATCCGTGCTCCTCCCTCACAACAACCTTTCTGACCTTCGAAGATAGCAGCGTTTACTTTCTGGTCTTTGACTTTGTGAATTGCAGGTTTATCGTCACCGGTAATGAGTTTATATTTTTTGACGGCATCTTCGAAATCTTTGACGGCTATACCGAGATGAGAGATTAATGGCGTGCTCATTTTTATTTTCCGCCTTCAGCATCTCTGATTGCCTGCTGGATAATTTCATCATAAGGAATCTGATTTTGAATAACCGAGACGGTCGGTTTAATCCAGCGGCCGTTATGATAGTAGGTTATCAGCGGCTGTTCTGAAATTGTTTCTACTTTACCGGTGGCATCTTCTAAATCGATTGTTACCCATGTCAGGGCGGAGTCATGTTGAAACAGTTCGATCGAATCGACAACAAGTCTTGAAACCTGTTTCGGATTCCGATATGTAATCTGACCGAAAGTAATATAGCTGTCAAAACTATGTTCATCTTTCAGATATGCAAACTCATTTTCATATAATCCTGAATTATCATGAAGATAGAGACGCTTCATTGCTTCGGAGAGGTTTGCTTCGATAGTATCTTTGACTGTAAGAAGTTCTTTTCTTTCCGGTTTTACTTCAATATTCTCAGCTGGTTCTTCAATCTGTGATTCCTGCTTGTCTGAGGAACAGCCTACAAGTATAACAAGTGCTAAAAAGGGAATAATATTTTTACAGATGTTTTTCATGGTATTCTCCGAAAATTTCTCTTAAAGCAAAGGCAATTTCTCCAACAGTCAGATAATTTTCGACGGCTTCAATGACTACGGGGACGATATTATCTGAGCTTTGGGCTGTTTCTTTTATTTTTTCTATCAACTTCGACACTTTTGCAGAATCTCTTGATTGTTTTAATTTTGTCAGCTGTTCGACCTGATTTTTTTCAAGCTGTGGGTCAACCTTGAGAATCTGCGGTATCTCGTGCTCTTCGGTTTTGAATTTATTAACGCCGACAACAATCATATGTTCTGATTCGATTTGCTTTTGGAATTTATACGCAGAAGAGGCGATTTCGTCCCGAAAATATCCGGAATCAATACAATTGACTGACCCGTCTTTTGATTCGATTGTTTCCAATTCTTTTCTGATTTTTTCTTCCAGTTCTTTTGATAGATATTCCATATAGACCGAACCGGCGAGGGGGTCGACAGAGTCAGCAACACCTGATTCATACGCCAACAATTGCTGGGTACGGAGGGCAATCTCGGCTGATTTCTCAGTCGGGAGACCTAACGCTTCATCAAAAGAATTTGTATGGAGTGATTGAGTACCGCCAAGGATTGCTGCAAGAGCCTGAATCGCTGTGCGGACAATATTATTTTCCGGCTGTTGTGCGGTCAGAGTTGAACCGCCGGTTTGAGTATGAAATCGAAGCAGCATCGCTTTTGGATTTGTCGCTTTAAATTTTTCTTTAACAATCTCCGCCCAGAGTTTTCTGGCAATGCGGAATTTGGCGACCTCTTCAAAAAGATTATTGTGTGAGGCAAAGAAAAATGATAATCGGGGTGCGAAGTCATTTATATCAAGACCTGCTTTGAGGGCAGCGTTGACATACGCAATTCCGTTTGAAAGAGTAAAGGCAACTTCCTGTGCGGCTGTTGCACCAGCTTCACGGATATGATAACCGGAGATTGATATTGTATTAAACTTCGGGAGGTTCTCTTTTGCATAGGAGAATATATCAGTAATAATGCGCATTGAAGGGGTTGGCGGATAGATGTATGTCCCGCGGGCAATGAATTCTTTTAAGATATCGTTCTGGATTGTACCCATCAGTTTGCTTTGGTCAACATCCTGTTTTTTACCGACTGCAATATAAAGTGCGAGCAGAATAACTGCAGTTGAGTTGATGGTCATCGATGTTGAGACTTTGTCCAAAGGGATACCATCAAAAAGAGTTTCCATGTCAGCAAGAGAGTCGATAGCAACACCGGTACGGCCGACTTCCCCTTTTGCCATCGGGTGATCGGAATCATAACCTATTTGAGTTGCTAAATCAAATGCAACGGAAAGTCCTGTCTGCCCCTGATCGAGCAGATATTTGTATCGTTTGTTTGATTCTGAAGCTGTTCCAAAACCGGCATACTGACGCATTGTCCAGTGACGTCCCCGGTACATATTCGGATAAACACCCCGCGTGTATGGAAACTCTCCCGGCAATGAAGTATCAGTATCGAAATCCTGTTTCGGAACAGTAATCGGAATTTCAATATCTGATGTTGTGAATTTTTTATCGGACATTATTCAAACTCCAGAATTTTATCATCTTTTTCAACTGATTTTCCGCTTTCAACGTTGATAGATTTCACAACAGCATCACCAGCTGCTTTGATAACATTTTCCATTTTCATTGCTTCTATAATGACAAGCGGGTCGCCTTTTTTTACGGTATCTCCGACGGATACTTTGATATTTAAAATCATACCGGGCATAGGTGCTTTAAGGGTTGTTTCCATTTTTGAGACGGAGGACATGCCAGCTGTTTTTTTCAGTTGTGCGAGGTTATAATTTTCAATATTCACCGGAATTTCCTGCCCCAGGAAAAAGAGTGTCCGTTCACTGCTGTATCCATCGGTGCGGACATCAACTTCTATCGATTGATTATTCAACAGCATTATGGAACGGGATTCACCGAGATTGGTCGCCTGAACCTCGATTTCTTTTCCGTTTATAGTAGCATAGTATTTTTCAGAACGGTATTCGATTTCAACATCGAATTCTTTTTCGGCTAATTTGACAAGATATTTCATCAGCTATTCCCCCCTAATCGTTCAATAGATTTTTTCCGGTACGTTCTTTTCCAGTTTGAATCGGTGGTCTGTTGGTCGTTCCCATTAAATTTTACTTTCCGTTCGTTAATGAAAGTATCTACAGCTACG
>QQUK01000153.1 GCA_008501655.1 Calditrichota bacterium | reverse complement strand
TATTATATTCGAGTAATGATTATTGAAGATAAATTTCACCAGGCTATTGAAAAATATAGTTTACTCAGGCAGAATGATTCCGTTCTTGTTGCATTGTCAGCCGGACCGGATTCCACAATGCTTCTTTATTTATTACATAAAATCAGAAATAAATACAAACTGAAGCTATCGGCAGTTTATATCAATCATCAAATCCGAAAGGAAGCAGCAAAAGAAGAAGCGATGTTTTGTCGAAATCTCTGTGAAAGTTTGAATATAAAACTGCATATTATCGAAAAAGATATTCCGAAACTCTCCAAAAAGTTGAAAAAAGGTATTGAAGAGACCGGACGGGATTTCAGGTATCAGACTTTTAAGGAGTTATCAGATAAATCTGGTTTTACAAAAGTAGCGTTGGGTCATCATGCTGACGATAGAGTTGAAACAATTTTATTCCGGGTTATTCGCGGAACCGGCAGGCAGGGACTTCTCGGGATCCAGCCAAAACGGGGTAACTATATTCGTCCGCTTTATTTCATGACAAAAGATGAGATTATAAGATATTTAAACAGAAAAAAGATAGATTATTGTACTGACCAGTCAAACTCTGATAGCAGATATACGAGAAACTATATCAGAAATGAGTTACTTCCTGAGCTCAGGAAAAAACTTAATCCGGCGGTGGAGTCATCGCTGCTCAATCTCTCTGAAACAATAGCTGAAGAAGAAAAATATCTGACTGAGTTAACTGAAAAGAAATTGAAGAAGATTTATTCAGAAAGTCAGGGAGGAAAGATTCTTCTAAATACAGAAATGCTTAAAAAAAGTGATTTATGGCTCAGGAGACGGATTTTTCGGAATGTTTTATCAAAATTTTCAGAGAATGGTCAGCAACTTAACAAAGATACAATCGATATGATTGATGATTTTCTTTACTCAGCGAAAACAGCACTCTCTCTTCCGGGCAGGCTGATGATAAGAAAAGCAGAGGATGTATTAGTTCTCTCTCATAATAAAAAATTGTCATTCCAGAAAAAACTGGTTGTTGATAAAGTTCTCAGAATTAAGCAACTTAGGTATGTTGTCTCCGTAGAAGTTAAAAATATTACAGAGACCGAGCTTGTAAAAAAACGGCAATCTTTTTTCGGTCAGTTTGATTACTCAAAGTTGACACCGCCCTTTGCAATTCGTACTATAGGAGTTGCGGACAGATTTTCACCACTTGGTCTGAATGGAAGCAAGAAAATCGGTGATTATTTGACCGATAAGAAGATAGCTCCGGTTTTCAGAGATGAAATACCGGTTGTGACGGATAAAAAAGGAATTTTTTGGCTTGTCGGTTTTGAAATTGAAAATAGAGCCAAAATCGATAAGCATACCAAAGAGGTTTTAGAAATTGAGTTCAAGTCAGAGAAGTAATTTACATATCAAACCGTTTGAACTTCTGTTAGACCAAACAACTATCAACAAACGGGTTGCAGAGCTTGGGAGTGAGATTACCAGGGATTATACCGGTAAAAATCCCCTTATTATCGGTGTTTTAAAAGGTTGCTTTGTATTTATGTCTGATTTAATCCGGCAGATAAAGCTTCCGGTGGAAGTTGAGTTTGTATCGGCTTCATCGTATGTGAAGGGTTCCAAGCAGGAAAAAGAGATAAAATTTGTATCAGCAGTACCGACACCACTCAAAGACCGGCATATTCTGGTTGTTGAAGGTATTGTAGATTCTGCCAAAACAGCGGTTAAAATTGTCAAAGAATTCACAAAAGAGGAACCGGCGTCGGTAGAAATTGTTACATTGATTGATAAACCTGCTTCACACAGGGAAAAAATAGATTTGAAATATAAAGGATTTACAATTGGAAACGAGTTTCTTATCGGATATGGTCTTGATAATACTCAGAGATACCGTAATTTACCGTTTATCGGGAAACTTGTAGATAATTGAAAATATTGAGAATTTACCGATATATCTGAATATTATCGGGTGATTCGTGTATAATAAACAAAAATTGTGCTTAAGAACTAATTCATTGGAGAAACAGTGACTGATCAGCAAAAAAATAGAAAAGACAATAATCAGCAGAATAAAGATGATAAAGGCTTTCCGGGATGGCGTGGACCGGGTAAATCGATAATTTTCTGGCTTGCACTTGTATTCATTATGGTGCTTGCCTACCAGATGTTTGAAAATTTCACTCAGGACGCTCCGGTTATCACCTATTCTGAATTTATTAATGAACTCAATAATGATAATCTCTCTGAAGTTACTTTTGAGGACCAGAAAATTAATGGTGTTTTAAAAGATGCCAAACAGTTTGCATCTGTGAAATCCGGTAATGCTTATTCCAAGTTTGAAACACAGTTACCGTTTCCTGACTTCAATTATGAACTGGTGAAAAAACTTGAAAATGCAAATGTTAAAATTGTAGCTAAAGACCAGAGTCCTAATCTTTTCAGTTATCTTGCTGCAGCTGCACCCTGGATTATTCTAATTTTAATCTGGTTGTTTTTTATCCGGCAGATGCAGGGCGGCGGCGGAGCCAAAGGACTATTCAACTTTGGAAAAAGCAAAGCAAAATTACTTACTGATGAACGTCCGAAGGTAACATTTAATGATGTCGCCGGTGCTGATGAGGCAAAAGAGGAACTTCAGGAGATAATAGAATTTTTAAAAGAACCGGCTAAATTCCAGAAACTTGGCGGTAAGATTCCGAAAGGTGCCTTATTGTTAGGTCCTCCCGGAACAGGTAAAACTTTGTTAGCCCGTGCAATCGCCGGGGAAGCCGGGGTACCGTTTTTCTCCATGTCCGGTTCGGATTTTGTTGAAATGTTTGTTGGTGTCGGTGCATCGCGTGTCCGTGATCTGTTTGAACAGGGGAAAAAGAACGCTCCCTGTATTATTTTTATTGATGAAATCGATGCTGTTGGTCGTCATCGCGGAGCCGGTCTTGGCGGTGGACATGATGAACGGGAACAGACTTTAAATCAGCTGTTAGTAGAGATGGATGGTTTTGAATCAAACGAAGGAGTTATTCTTATTG
>QQUK01000361.1 GCA_008501655.1 Calditrichota bacterium | reverse complement strand
CCGACTTTAACAACCGACATAATCGAATCTGTAATAGTCCCGACACATTCTACGCAGTCATCAAAGAAGAGATTATATTCTGCACCATCGACAACCTCACCAAACTGGTCCAATAAACTAATTGAAAAGACAACAGATGCACCAGCTTGAAGAGTTAAATCTGCATGAGGTGATATGATGATTGAGTCAACTAAACTTACATTTTCATCAATGAGAAACGGTTTTGATTCTACCAGGCTTATCTTTTTATTGTCATGTCTGTCATATCCGGTGAAGAAAAATGTATATGTTCCGATTTCAGCCGGATTCTTAATTCCATCAATATAAATGTTGATATCAATTTGATATTTGTGCCACCAGTTAGACCAATCGCCGTTATCAGGCTCCCCATCACCATCCCCCGGACAGGTTTCGCAACTCTTCTCAGATGCAAAGTAAATCCAGAGTTTGTTTCCCTCAATTTCAAAGCTGGAAACCCGGTAATTCCAGGATGTATCAGAAAACTCAACCTGAATATCATGTATCATCTCTAAACTGAATGATTCGGGGACTTTGACTTCAAGTTTACCTGTTAATGCTTTTCTCAGTTTCCATTTCCATGTTTTCAGATGAAGTTGATAAGATGTTATCGATCCTGCGATATTGTTTTCCGGGTAAACATCAAAAGATTTAAAAATATGGTTTTCCTCGTCAACTTCCGCAGAAGCAGAAAAGGAGAAAATTAAGAGAAGTATGAGAATAGTAAGTATTTTTTTCATTGTTACCTTATAAAAAGTTCTAATCTGATATAAACAAGCAAAGAGTATGCCTTACAATGTATTAGCCTTCAATTATTAAAGGAAATATTTTCCTGAAAAGAGGCGAAATCTTGCCGGTTTTAATCATGTGTTATGAAAGAACTTACAGTTCTGAATAACTCGTTTTCCATTTTTTTAACTTTCCGTCCGAACTGGCGGTTTTGACACTTAACTAATTCGTATGTATAATCTTGCAGTAATTTGTTATCATTTTGCAGGTTTAAGCTAATCCATGAATTTTCTCGGCTGCTGTAACTGTATTTACCATAAGCATCGCTATTGTCATCGGACCTACTCCACCGGGTACCGGAGTGATAAAAGATGCTTTTTTTGATACGGTTTCAAAGGCTACATCTCCAACTAATTTGTACCCTTTTTCGGAGTCATCATCAACCCTATTTACACCAACATCAATAACTATAACGTCATCTTTAACCATATCAGCAGTAACAAATTCCGGTTTACCGATAGCAGCTATCAGAATATCTGCCCTTTTTGTTACCTCAGTTAAATTCTGAGACCGGGAATGAGCTATCGTTACCGTAGCATTGGCGACTTTTGCTTTTTGTACAAGCAAAGAGGCAACCGGTTTCCCGACAATATTCGATCTTCCGACAACAACGACTTCTTTGCCGGTAGGGTCAATATTGGAATATTCAAGGAGCTTTATGATACCGTGAGGAGTACATGGGAGAAGAGCACCTCGACCTAAAAGCATCATGCCGACATTGTACGGATGGAATCCATCAACATCTTTTTCAGGGTCAATCGTCAAAGTAACTGTCAACTCGTCTATATGGGACGGTACCGGTGATTGCACCAAAATGCCATGGATTTTATCGTTCTGATTTAATGACTCGACTATATCAACAAGTTCAGCCTGAGAGATCGAAGCATCTTTCCGAATGACTTCCGAGTACATTTTGAGTCGCTGACAAGCTTTTGCTTTTGAGCCGACATAGGTTGCCGATGCCGGGTCGTCACCAACAAGCACTGTGGCTAGCCCCGGGACTATTCCCTTCTCCGCAAGAGCTTTAATTCGTGGCTTCAGGTCTTTGCGAACCTGCTTAGCTATATCTTTACCATCAATTATTTGCATAGGAACACCTAAAGTTATGCTTCATCTTCTTCGACGACATTGTTTGATTCCAGCTTTGGCGGATTGTTAATATCAAAATCCTCCAAAAAGCGTTCAATCGAAATTGCTTCACCGGTCTCTTTGTTAACTGTAACTACCACTCCGGCAATCTTAATATCCTCTTCTGAGGGGGTAAACCGATATGGGAGTCCTTTGAGGAAGCGTTTCAGCGACGGTTCGACTTTCATCCCGATGACAGATTCATAGCCACCGGTCATCCCGGCATCGGTAATATATGCTGTCCCCCGTTTACTGACCTTTTCATCAGCTGTCGGGACATGGGTATGGGTACCAACAATCGCTGAGACCAGACCATCAAGGTGATAAAGCATCGCCTGTTTTTCGGCGGTAGCTTCGGCATGCATGTCGACAAAAATGATATTGGTCTGCTTGCGCATCTCTTCAACCTCGAGCTCGGCAACCTTAAAGGGACAGTCGATATCTTTCATGTAAGCTCTTCCCATTAAGTTAAGTACGCCGACCTTAACGCCGTCTACCTCATCGACCATAGCACCGGTTCCAGGGGCACCTTCAGGGAAGTTTGCCGGACGAAGCAGGTTTGGCTTGTCATACATATATTTAATAATTTCGTTTCTATCCCAGATATGGTTTCCGGAAGTCTGCATGTTAACACCGTAGGAGAATATCTTTCGCGACATCTCGGGGGTGACTCCGAAGCCTCCGGCAGCGTTCTCAACATTGCAGATTACGTAGTCGACACCGAATCTCTCTTTGAGCGGTTTTATCATATGAGCGGCAGCCTGACGCCCGCCTTTACCGCAAAGATCGGCTATGAACATTATTTTAAACTCAGACATTTTTACTTTCTAATCCTTTTCACAACTCAATTTTCGTGGGTGATATATATAATATAAGATAGCCTGAAAAACAACCGGTTTGTAGTACTGATATGCTGTCAGGAAAGGGTTCCTGACAGCGCCAGTATTTGTTGCGTTGGCAGGAACCCCTTCCTGCCAAGGATTATCAAAATGGGTTCGTTTGCTCATTTTCGGGGACCCAAAATACGGGTATAAAGCCATTTATTCAGAGGGAAATCTTTCATCGTCTTAAAGTTAGACAGTAATGGCTTTTGGGTTGAAAATGGCTTTAAAGCC
>QQUK01000363.1 GCA_008501655.1 Calditrichota bacterium | reverse complement strand
TATAATGAGTCTATCAATTTTCTGGGTAAAGATATATACTTAAAATCCGAATCCGGTCCAAAACTTACAAAAATCATTGGTATCCCTGAAGTCGATGTAATATCAATCATCAATGGTGAAGGTCCCGGAACAATTGTTGAAGGATTCCATATTGAAGGAGGTCGAGTTGCAATCAATTGTAACAATTCATCCCCGGTGCTTCGTTATAATCTGATGACACATACAGAACCGTTATCATGGTCCGGTGGTATTGCGATAACCGGTGATGCAGTCATTCCTGCTCAGGTTTATAATAATTCAATTGTCGGAACCTCAAACAGTGGTATTTTTATTGAAACAACGACACCTCAAATTATTAAAAACAATCTGATAGTAGGCTGTCAATATTACGGCATTACACTACCCAGTTATATCGGTGACTACGTTGAACCGATACTTTCTTATAATCTTGTCTATCAAAATTCCGCAGGCAATTATCGAAGAATTACCGATACCGGAATCGGCTCATTGATGATTAATCCCAAATTACTTCCGGGAATTCTACTCTCATCTTCATCACCCTGTATCAATGCCGGTGATCCGGACCCATCCTACAACGACAGCGATGGGAGCCGTAATGATATAGGTGCCTTTCCTTTTGATGATAGTTTTACTTCTCAAGCACATTATGTGCCTTCGGATTTTGCTACAATTCAGGGAGCTGTTGATGCTGCCGAAGAAGGTGATACCATTTTTGTTGCAGACGGGGAATATGAGGAAGTGATTACAATTGATGCAAAATTACTTATCCTTATTTCAGAAAACGGTCCGGAGAACTGTATTATAAAAGCCCCGGCTGTTTATTCTCAAAATGACGACCTACCGATAGTGTTGATACGTGATGTGTTTTATTGGCGTCCGCTTATTTCAGGGTTTACCATCGATGGTGATAATAGACTCAAAGGGATGGATATCTCAAATCTATCAATTATCATTGAAAACAACATCATTAAAAACTGTTATAGTACTTACGGTTCCGCAGGACTATTGGTAATTGATGCCGGTTTTGAAATCCAGAATAACAGCATCCATAACAATTATTCTTATTATTGGACAGCCGGGATTGACATTATTGAAAACAAACCGGAGTCTGAATCATTTGTAACCGGTAACCTGATATATTATAACAACAGTACTAAAGCTCCGGCAATTCTGACAGATAACTGTAATGATCTATCAATAACAAATAATATCATCTTTGAGAATCTGAATCTTCCAAATACTTATCCCGAATATGGCTCGGTCTTCTTGCAAGGTATCGATCTGAATTTCAATAACAATACGGTGGATAGGAATTTTGGCGGCGTAGTTATCTACGACCAAACTTCGTTATGTTCGGTGAATAATAATATCTTCACCAATAACGCTCAGTATGCAGTCAGGGATTATTTCGGTTATGAAGATAGTGATTCAATTACGGTTGATTACAATCTCTTTTTTGATAATGAAACTGATTTGTATGCAATAGGTCAAAGTCCTTCAGGTGTTTTTGCTGATCCTGAATTTGAAAGCACTTCCGAAGCTGACTATTTTCTCTCACCGACCTCGCCAGCAATTGACGCCGGTGACCCCTATGAATCTTATAATGACCCCGATGGTTCCAGAAATGATATTGGTGCCCGCCCCTATGAAGTGATTACCCCCATCCCTCCTCCGACTCCAACAATAATCAAAATTCCGAATGATTACCCGAAAATACAACAGGCACTTTTCGAATCAAATGAAAATGATACGATTTTGGTGTCACCGGGAACCTATGATGAGATTTTGTACTTTGGAAATAAAGAACTTGTCCTGACATCTGAAACCGGAGCCGAAGAGACAATTCTCCACCCGACATCACAACAAATCTTCTTATCGCCTGTTTCCCTTTCCACACAACCGTCAGAAGATAAAAATGATAAACTGGTTATCAGATTGACCAGACCGGCTGTTGTCAATTTCCGCAGTACCGGAAAACAAAATGTCATCTTTAACGGCTTTACTATTAATGGAGATTCATTGCGTCATGGTATATTTGGTGAAGATGTCTCCCCTACAGTTTCCAATAACATTATCACTAACTGCGATGGTTCCTTTTATACATACGGCGGCGGGATATTGTTCAGCAACAGTTCACCGAAAATCATCAATAATACAATATACAAAAACTATGGTCTCTTTAGTGCCGGGGGAATCTATCTCGGTTTAGCCAGAGATAATGATACCGCCTTTGTCATCAACAATAGTATTTATGAGAACTTCTCCATTACCGGCTCAGCATTGGAAATAAGTAAAAGCTTCCATCCGATAGCCGGTCGATACGCTGTAGTTACTCAGAATCTTATACACCACAACACTAATGGTGTATATAGCACAACCTTAGGTGCTGTCACACTATCAGGCAGTTTGATACATTTTTATAATAATACCATAGATAACAATGCTTCCGGTCTTACTCAGGATGGTTACACAGCAAACGATATCTATAATAATAATATTACGAACAACGATTCATTTGGTATCCAGCATTTCCAAAGCCAGTTTTCAAATGATTTTGAATCCGACTATAACAATCTCTATAATAATGGTGACAGTACAAACTATATTGGTTTCGAACCGCCTGAAAATGATATCTCAGTTGACCCGCTCTACCTTCCAGATTATTTTCTCTCCCCGACATCCCCCTGTGTTGATGCCGGCAACCCCGACCCATTCTACAATGACCCTGATGGCTCACGAAATGACATCGGCGCCCGAACAAAAATTCCTTATCTAGCCGGAGACTGCAATGCTGACGGCTTTATTGATATTGCCGACTTAGTCTTTTTAGTCAGTTATCAGTTTAACGGCGGCAATGCCCCGATTTATTTCTATTTAGCAGATTTTAATAATGATTCCTTTATTGATATCACCGATTTAGTCAATCTTGTTGAGTATATGTTCAGCGACTGAAAGCTATAATAATACTCTTCCAAAAAGACTCTGTTTTCAGCAGAGTCTTTTTTTTTGAATAAATCAGGAATAAAGAAGTAT
>QQUK01000064.1:6357-12052 GCA_008501655.1 Calditrichota bacterium | reverse complement strand
GGTGGTGATGTAGGGATGCTGTCAGGCAAGGGTTCCTGACAGCGCAAGAAGGGGCAGACGAGGGCGTCTGCCGCCCACGAAAAAATATCCTTCGACTCCGCTCAGTGTGACTTATACACACCCCCAGCCCCTCTTGATAGAGGGGAGTTATAGGGGCAGACGAGGGTGTCTGCCGCCCACGAAAAAGTCCACTTCGACTCCGCTCAGTGTGACTTTTAAACAATGTCATTCCTGACTTGCTCAGGAATCCAGTTTCAGTTAAGTCGTGAAAAAATGTATTCTCTCTATTCACAAATATACACCCAGCCGGTTTTAATAGTGGGGAGAATATAGTGCACACTTCGACAAGCTCAGTGTGACAGACTCTAAGGAACAGAGTCCCACTGCAAGCAGTGGGCTACCAGATTTTATCTTCAATACTTACTAATATCCACTCGGGTGATATTGATAACCTCTTTACCCATAAACCGGGTGGCGACTTTGGAGAATTTCTCAGGGACATCGGAAACAAAATATTTCAACTCACCCGCAATAGTCGGATTCTGATTACATTTCGGATTAAACAAACCGGATTCACCGATAATATTATACGACGCTTTAGCTGTCTCTTCACCGGAATCAATCAGCGTAACATCATCACCCATTACATTAGCGATCACTTCTTTTAAGATTGGATAGTGGGTACATCCTAGTACCAGTGTATCAACGCCGACATCTTTCATCGTCTGCAGATAATCTTTGGCAATCAGATAGGTAGCTTCTTTGTCGATGTAGCCTTCCTCAGCGAGAGGAACAAAGAGGGGACAGGCAAGCGAAAAGACTTTGAGAGTAGGGTCGATGTCATGTATCAACGAAGCATAAGCGTTAGAATTAATCGTAGCATTTGTTCCGATAATCCCAATCTTCCCATCTTTGGTTTTTTCAACAGCTGCTTTAGCGCCTGGTTCGATCACTCCGGTCATCGGGATGTCAAAGTTTTTCTGAACTTCTTCAAGCGCCACCGATGATGCCGAGTTACAGGCGCAGATAATATACTTCACATGCTGTTCCTGCAGAAACTTTACATCCTGAGTCGTGAACTGGGTGATAATCTCCTTGGAACGTCCACCGTAGGGAGTACGACCGACATCACCAAAATAGACAATATTTTCAAAAGGCAGAAGTTTGAGAACTTCTTTCAGGACCGTTAATCCACCGACACCGGAGTCGAATATCCCAATCGGGGCAGAGGTTGCTTTTTGTTCATTCATTTAATTACTCTCGTATTTTCCTTTGAATCTCTTGATTGCATTATACAGAGATTCTGCAATATCTTTTTGGAAGTCATCTTTTTTCAGAAGTTTCTCTTCTGCCTTGTTGGTAATAAATCCGGCTTCAATAAGCACTGAAGGTGCGTACACTTTATTCAGAACAAAAAATCCAGCCTGGTCAACACCGCGCGGTTTTGTTTTTAACTTCCTTCTAAACTCTTTATCAACCATCATTGCAAAATCAAATGACTCCGTCTGGAACTCGGTCATAATCATTTCATTGATTATCCCCAAAATCGGGTCATTGTAATCGACCATCGGAAGCTTATCCTCTTCATTGTCCGGATTGAGCTCTTTTAAAAACGCCGAGTTTTCAAACTGAGCAACCGAGCGGGCGGAATCATTTTTTGCCTGTGCTAAAAAGAAGACATTCCAGCCATGGACATGTTTTTTCGGTGAGGCATTGGCATGAATGGAAATGAACAGGTCGCAAGCAGCTTTATTGGCTATTTTTGCCCGTTCTTCAAGGGAAACAGTTATGTCCCGGTCACGGGTCATGATTACTTTAAACTGTTTATCTTTCCGGATGATTTTGGCAAGTTCTTTAGCAATATCCAGAGCGATATCTTTTTCTTTTGTTTTTTTCTGTCCAACCGCACCGGATTGCGAACCACCATGTCCGGCATCAATTACAATGACATCTATCTTGTTATCCGGTCCGATTATTGGAGTAGTATCCGTTTCATCCATCTCAAAATTTACATCAGCTATCGATATCTGAATCCTCGGGGGATTATTCTGCAGTTTATGATGCCATTTCTCAACCTTGCGTTTTAAGCGGAGCGAGACCTGCCCGGCACCTTCCTGCTGATGGGTTTTTAAACTGTACATGAATCTGTTATTCTGCCGCGATTGTATCTGTGCCCGGTTTAATTTTCCGTTTCGAATCGAGATATTTATCCAGTTGCCCTCGGTGACATAAACATCGTATGCCATGGCAGAGGAGAGATAAATTTCAATCAAAAGCCCATTAGCCTTTTGAGTGACAATCATATCATTGACATTAAAATATTCTGAATTGATACGGATAGTATTGGCATCTCTATCGTATACAATTTTCTGATAGAGAACTTCATCCCAGAAGCGGATAAACGTCTGGGCCGGCAGAAAAAGCATCCCGTCTTTTATCTTTGCCGGATAGGTCATGTTAAAGAGGGAATCATTCCGTTTAAAATAAGGTGACCCGATAACAAACTCAAACCGGTTGGTATCCTCGACATACAAAATCTGATGGCCGACTATCATCCAATCCAACGTACCGCCGACATATTCGACAAGCTGGGAAAACGAAACGAACTGAACATCGTTATCCTCGATCCGTTCGATTTTTTCCTCGGTGCCGGAAATCAGAACTTTTGTATCTTTGGTATTTCCGGAATCCGGAATGATGAAAATTGTAAAAAGTATAAAAATCAGTAACAGTTTTTTCATATGCTAATAATCTTTTTTCATAGCCTGTTTTATTTTTTTGGCAGCATCAGCTTTCGCCAGAGCGTCCCGTTTATCATACTTTTTACGTCCGACAGCTACAGCCAGTTCGATTTTAACTCGATTACCTTTCAGATAAATAGCAAGCGGTATCAACGTCATCCCTTTCTGCTCAGTTTTGGCAAAAAGTTTGCGAATCTCCCGTTTATGCAAAAGAAGCCGTCTTGGTCGTAAAGGATCATGATTTTCTCTTGTCGCCATTTTGTACTGGGAAATATGCAGGTTTTTCAGGATTATTTCACCACCTGAAACTTCAGCATATGCATCCGAAATGGTAACTTTCCCCTCACGAAGTGATTTCACCTCTGAACCAAGCAGAGAAATACCTGCCTCAATAGTCTCCACTATTGTATAATCATGCCTCGCCTTACGGTTTTTGGCTATATATTTAACGTTTTTTTCCTCTGTCATAGCTTTCAGAATAGGATTTTTCGCCCATTTTAGCAATTAAAAATAGTGATTATATACAGATACTCACTGTTCTACCGATACTAATAAGGTAAAGGGACAGAAATCTTAAACTGATTTGGAGTAAAAAATGGCTAAGGAAAATCAAAAGATTTTAGTAATCGATGATGATACAACAATTGTTGATCTTATAAAATCTATCCTGACTAAAGAGGGCTATCCGGTATTTACCGCTAACAATGGAAAAGATGGGTTGGTAAAAGCGGGTGAGATTCAACCCGATTTAATCTTAATGGATATTACCATGCCTGATATGGACGGCTACCAGGCTACCGAAGAGATCAAAAAAAATCCGAAACTGACCGACGTCCCGGTGGTCTTTTTAACCGGTAAATCAGCAAGTGAAGACGGGGGAAAAGCTTTTGCAACCGGCGGTGCCGGCTATGTCCGGAAACCGTTTAACAATCAACAACTTAGAGACCTGGTGAACCTGATTATGAGTTCCCTTGCTGTTGATTAAGTTTTTTATCAGAGTTACCGATATAAATAATAGATAAAAACATAACTTAAATATGGATAAACCATGTCGTACAAAATACCAATAAATACAGCAAAAGTTTTCATCGTTGACGATGAATCCGAAATAACTGAAATTGTCGATACGTTTTTAACAGAACATGGTTTTCAAGTTACCACCGAAAACAATCCGGTTGAAGCTATCAAGAAAATCAAAAATGTTAAACCAAATGTTATTTTGTTAGATATTATGATGCCCGGTATAGATGGATACGAAATCTGTCAACAGCTTAAACAGGATCCGGAATTCGTTAACACTCCGGTGATATTCTTGACCGGTAAAGACCGTTCCGATGATATGGGACGTTCCTTCAAATCCGGTGGAGATATGTTTATCAAAAAACCGTTCTCCTGCGAAAGACTTCTGGAGATTGTCAATATCGTGATGATGTCGACCGGCAATATGTAAGAAAATTTAAAAAAACAGCGGTCGAAATCAGCCGCTGTTTTTTTATTGACAAAAATTGTGCGGTGCACTATATTGCAGATATGAAAGTTATAAAACGATATTCCAACCGGAGACTCTACGATATTGAATCAAGTACGACCATTACGCAAACGGACCTTGCTGAGATGGTCAAAACCGGGAGAGATATTCAGGTAATCGATACCAAAACCGGTGATGATATAACTCTTGAAATATTAGGGAGAATACTTATTACGGAAACAATCCGTTGGGATGACGTAAAAGAATCAAAGGAACTGTTAACTAAAATTATTTCCTTAGGAGGAGATAAATCTATGTCCGTCTTAAAAAACACAGTGCTCGCCTCGATTGGTGCTTTCCATGTCACCAAAGCAAAGGCTGAAGCGATTATTGATGACCTGATTAAAAAAGGTGAACTCGACAAATCGGACCGCAAAAAAGCGGTCATGGAAATGCTCGATAAAGCGGAAAAATCAACAACCGAATGGAAAGACAAAATTTCCAAAGGTGCTGAAAAAACTGGCAAAGATATCAAAGATGCCGTAGCAAAACTGAATCTTGCCAAACAGACCGACCTGGCAAAACTTGAAAAGAAAGTCGACAAACTCAATAAATCACTCAAGTCGATTGAAAAATCTTTGAAAGAGATGTCGAAGTAACTTTAAAGTCACACTAAGCGGAATCGAAGTTTTTGTAGGTCGGGTTCGCTGAACAAGCGATAGCGCGTGAAGAACCCGACAATCCCCAAAAGACATAGGTAGCCCACCCCTTGGGGTGGGTTTACTATTCAACTCACCCTGAGTAGGGTCGAAGGGGACTAAAATTACTCCCCTCTAAAAAGAGGGGCTGGGGGTGTGTCCTACGGACAATCAACAGGAGCATCACCACCGCCAAACATATAACCGACCAAAGCAGGGTGCCCCACCGCTTGCGGTGGGATGATAGAAAGAGATACCTTACGCCAGAACCTCTTTCAACTCCGACAGAAATTTCTCCGGGTCGACCGAATGCATCCGGCAGGCCATATCAAGAGATTCATACGATTGACCGGGACATTCAAAACAGCCGTCACCAAAATATTGCTGAAACAAAACTTTCGACTTCGGAAATGTTTCTATTATATCGCCAATCAAAATATCAGTCGTCAGATTCTGCGGGTCAAGGTCTGATGTAGGTGCGTAGTCGTCAAGATTCGGATTGGTTGAATATCCATTCGCTTTGAGTTCTTTCTCAAGTTTCAAAATCATCGCATCGATATCCAGCGAATGGTTTGCTGCAGCCATCCCGATTGTAATGCCCATCTGGCGTACTTTGTCAATATGCCCCGGCATCTGCAGAGAAAGCAATCCGCAGTCAATCAATGTCTGTTTCAGAGAAGGGAGCGCATCAACTAAATCAGCAACTTTAGTCTCCGGAGTAACCGACATGTTTTGAACGGCAGCTTTATCTGCAACGACAAAACTTCCGGGCTTTTGAGGTTGATTGC
>QQUK01000064.1:0-5627 GCA_008501655.1 Calditrichota bacterium | reverse complement strand
ACCGGCTAAAAGGTAGTCCGTTTTAGCTGAAACTGACCCGGAAACTTTACCGCCGTTTTCCTCAATCAGGTTTTTGAAATGATTTCGCGGTTGAGATAACGTCCCCGTAATAACAAAAGTTTTCCCGGCAAAAGTTACTGATTTTGCTGACGATTTATAATCTGAAAAGAGAACTCCGGCTTTTTTCATTTTGGCAATCATCTGCTGATTACCATGATTATTAAAAAACGTATGTATGTTTGATGCGATAATCGGTCCGATACCATCAATATCGTTTAGCGCAACTTCAGATGCTTTTGTAAGATGTTCAAATGAGATAAAATGTTCCGCTAAAAGTTTAGCAGCCGACTCTCCAACTCCGATGATTCCTAAAGCGTAAATGATTTTATTTAACTCTGATTTTTTTGACGACTCAATCTCTGCCAACAGTTTCTCAGCCTTTTTATCCGCCATCAAATCAAGAGGGAGAAGTTGCTCTTTCGTAAGGAAAAACAGATCTGACGGATCCTGCACCAGTTTTTCAGCAATCAACTGTTTTGCCAGTTTATCCCCCAGCCCTACGATATCAAAACCGCCTTTGGAAGCAAAATGGAACAGGGAACCTTCAAGCTGTGCCGGACAAGCTGTGTTGATACAACGATAGGCTGCCTCACCTTCAGGTCTTGTTATCGGTTCGGAACAGGATGGGCATTTTTTAGGGAATGTAATCTTTTTAGATGATTTTACACGCTTCTCTTTTACGACTGAGATAACCTTTGGAATGACATCACCAGCGCGTTCAATGATTACAGTATCTCCAATACGGATATCTAATTCGTTAATAATGTCTTCATTATGCATCGAAGCATTCGATACTATAACCCCCGATACTTTTACCGGTTTCAGCTTGGCGACCGGTGTGATTATTCCGGTTCGACCGACTGAAAACTCGACATCTTCGAGAATTGTTTCAGCTTGCTCCGCTATAAATTTCCATGCAACCGCCCATTTAGGAGCTCGTGAGATTTGACCGAGTAATGTTTGCTCGACAAATTTATTTACTTTAACAACCATACCGTCAATCTCATAGTCGAGGTTCGATCTGTCTTTTGTCAGATTGTTAAAAATAACCGTTACTTCGTCAGCAGAATCGGCAACATAGATTTTATCGTTTATTAAAAACTGCTCATCTGATAAAAACTCGATAACTTTTTGCTGAGTGTCGAGTCTGTCAAGCGATGTATCTGATATTCCGTATGCATAAAATATAAGTGGACGTTTAGCTGTAATGGACGAGTTCAGTTGTCTGAGTGAACCAGCTGCTCCGTTGCGGGGATTGGCAAGAAGCGGAAGATTCTCTTTGGCAAGTTTCTTATTCAATTTTTCAAACGCTGAAAGTCGTATAATAACCTCACCGCGAACTTCCAAAAGGGGATATTTTGCGGTAGTTTTGTCCGATAACTTTAGAGGTATTGTACTGATTGTTCTTAAATTTGCTGAGATATTCTCTCCGGTTGTACCATCTCCGCGGGTGGAACCTTTGGTGAAGATTCCGTTTTCATATATAAGTTCCACCGCCAGTCCATCGAGCTTTGGTTCGGTGAAGTACTGAATATCATTCTCTGTTTCAAGTTCTTTTTTTACCCGTGTATCAAATTCATAAAACTCTTCAATCGATGTTACTTTCTGCAGAGAAAGCATCGGTATCCGGTGAACAAGCGGTTCAAACTTTTTTGAAGGTTTTGAACCTACCCGTTGAGTCGGCGAATCAATAGTCACAAGTTCAGGGTGAAGTTCTTCAATCTGAACAAGCCTGTCAAAAAGCTTATCGTATTCAGCATCGGAGACAGACGGATTATCTTCAATATAATATAACCGGTTATGCCGATTAATCTCCTCATGGAGTTTTTTCAGTTCTTCGATGAGCTTTTTATCTGGTTTGGACATAGCTCTAAAATAACAATGTTATCATTGTGATGTCAATCTTAACTAAAAATTTGTGATTAAAGAAAATAAGATTTGGCGATGCGGTGTTCCTGCCGGAATTCAGCAATCTCTTTGCCGGCAAAGTCATCAGAAATTTCTGTAACCCAGATAGCGGTCAGATGGTTGTTTTTATCGGTTTCTGCAATGACCGAGTCAGCTAAATAATAAAAGAGGGGAGACTTTGATTTCGAAAACTCAAGTTTCAGAATCGATTTGTTTTGATTGGTCAGGAACACTGCCTCGGGCAGTTCTTCCCGAAAATGCAGCCATTTGATTTCAGCTGCTTCAGCACGGGCAGGAGCTTTCAGCTTTTCATCACTTTCCCAATGTCGGCGGGGATGGTCGACTTCAATAAAAATAAGATTTCCTTCACGGTCTAAATCAAACTGAAGTTTTTCGTTTTCAAGATAATTGAAAAAATGTTTTCGTTCCGTGAACATTGAAATCTGCACAAATAGTGCGTCTTCTTCCAGTTGATAAAAACCCCGACCGGGTCGTATCGGCTCGGACGGGGTTGAAATTTTAAGCTGAATCTGTTTCACGTTTATAAATCTTTAAGACGTTCTTTCGCCTGTGATGCTTCTAAAGTCTCAGGATAATCATCAATCAGTTTTTCAAACATCGTTTTCGCGTCAGCTTTTTTGCCAAGCTCCTGCTGGCAGCGACCGAGTTTGTACATCGCACGGCTTGCATTCACCGTTGATTTGTAGTTTTTCAACAGGTATTCGAATTTAGCAACAGCATCGACATATTTTTCCTGTGCATAAAAACACTCACCAATCCAGTAGTGTGCATTTTCAGCAGAACTATGATTGGGGCATTCAGTAAGATAATTCTCAAAAGATTCGATTGCTTGAGCATAATCTTCACGACGCACCAAGATAAACGCATCGTCATAAGCTGCACCGCAATCGATAGCAGGTTCTACTGGCTGTTCAACCGGTGGAATAGTATTTGTATTCCCGCTGTTCGGTTGTTGTACAACAGTATCACCGGGGACGGAACCGATAATAATTTTTTTATCACCTCTGTTAGACTGCATCTGCTGCAGTATTGCCAGGAGTTCATTGTAATTATTCAACAGGTTGTACATCTGCTCTTTCATCTCATCGGTAGAGAGGGATACATCAGCACGAAGCTTATTCGATGCTTCAGCTCCTTCGGTGATGAGCGTTTCCATGTTTTTCACAGCAGCAGTTGTTTGGTCAATCTGTGCCTGCATCTCCCGATGTTCTGCTTTCAGTTCATCGATATGGCGTGATGTAACACAGCCGGTTAAGTTCAGTCCGATAAAAATAACCGCCATTGTACAAATGGCGGTTACTCTGAAGTTTTTAATAATCATTTAGATACCTATCCATAGGTTATTGCGAGATAATGCGAAATTCGGCTCTACGATTTTTCGACCAGGCAGCTTCGGTGTGAGCATTATCAACCGGCTTTTCTTTACCATAGGAAATAATCGAAATGCGACTTTCTTTGATTCCACGCTTTTTCAGGTAGTCCATCACAGCTTTCGCACGTTTTTCGCCGAGAGAAAGGTTGTATTCAACCGTTCCGCGTTCATCACAATGACCTTCGATTTTAATTATTGCATCCGGGAATTCCGTAAGCAATGCATAGTTTGCATCAAGTTTCATTTTTGCATCTGATTTGAGATCGAACTTGTCAAAATCAAAATAGACGGTCTGAAGCTGTGATGCTTTCAGTTCCGGTTTTGGTGGCGGAGGTGGAGGCGGAGGTGGTGGAGGTGGTGGTTCTGTTACAGGAGTGTCAACTACTACCGGTACTTCTTCTTCGATAACCGGTTTATCACCACCACATGATGCAAGCATCATCATAAGCGCCAACAATACCATTCCGGTTACTGTTAATAATCCAAATCTTTTCATCTTTATCTTTCCCTCCTTGTGAAGGAATTAAAAGTTAACATTATATTACCAATTTTTCACAATCTACAGCATGTATCATACAGGGTCAATATAAAAAAGCGTAAAAAATGCCATTTCTTTTGTTATTTATACAGTTAAGGGAGATTTAAGTTGATAAAACTGATATAAGTTAAAAAAACTTGCTAACTAAACTGAATACAACAAGAAATTCTGATTTTATGAAAGCGCGGTCACGTGACCGCGCCTACAGACAGGTGATTTCGAATTTTTATCTCTTTTTGCTATTCCAGCGGTCCCCAGTACGGATTGGTACACTTACCGGTTCTGGTCAATCGACGTTGATTTTTGCCGTTAATATCCATCGTGTAGATATCACCCTGGGAAAGTCTGGTAGAAGAAAAGATAATATGTTTCCCGTCCGGTGAAAAATGGGGGTTTTCATTCATCCCGACTTCGGTGTAAATTCTGTAATCATTTCCCGATGTATCAATCGAAGCGAGGTCAAACCGTCCCGATCTTGTCCGGCTTACAAATGTAATCCGGTCGCCACGTGATGACCATATCGGTGAATCATTATATCCACTTTGATAAGTCAATCTGCGGACATTTAACCCGTCTGAATCCATCAGGTATAACTGCGGTGAACCGGAACGGTCAGAAGAAAAAGCAATCATCTGTCCATCCGGTGACCAGGTCGGTGCTGAATCAATACCGCGGGCGTTTGTCAGTCTTTTGATTATTCTGCCGTGAATGTCGAGGACATAAATCTCTGAGTTACCATCTTTGGAAAGAACACAGGCTATCTTGCGTCCATCAGGTGAGATTTCCGGTGCGGCAACAATCCCTTTGAACTCGGCAACTTTGGATACTTTCCGGGTAGAGATATTTACTTTAAAAAGTTTCGGGTCATCCTCCAAGTAACTGGTAAAGAAAACTTCATTTGTTTTTGGAGAATAACATGGGGATAAATTAATAACACCGGTATTGGTCAATTGAATCTCCGAGGCACCGTCATAGTCAGCCATGAAAATCTCTTTGGCATCCCCCATCTTTTTAACAAAGAAAATTTTAGATAGAAATATTCCATCTTCACCGGTTAGATATTTAACTATCTGATTGGCAATCTCATGTCCCATCGTCCGCCATTGACTTTTTTCCCGGGTGAGAACATCTTTGGTTATCTGCTGCTGCCTGAGGGCGTCATACAGTTTCCAGCGAACCCGAATTTTGTTAGAAGGGAATTCCGCCTCAAGACGGACAAGATAATCAGCGCCGAGTCTTTGCCAGCCTAATATATCAAGCTCTTTGATTTCATATGTCTTTAAATAAAAAGAATCTATCGGGACAAATTCAAAGTCGGCATGAAAATCAACATCATCCTGTACAATACGGGTAATATAATTCATCAGGACGGAATCGTCACGGGTGATATACTGATTGCCGATATATTTCATCCGGTCGATGCCGACCGGGGTAGGCTGAATATCTTTGCTTGAGACATCTACAGACATCCGGTATTGTCCAAGCTCATCGTCCGATTGGGCATAGCTGGAGAGTGCGAGTAGTAAAAGTAAAGAAAGACAATATATCAGTTTCATTCGTGTCCTCATTAATATTTTATTGTTAATGTAATACCGATAATCTCATCCCGGAAATCGTCAGGAAGAGGTGGGAAAGATTTAATCCGGTCGAATACAGCAAGACAATCGCGGTCGATAGAGGGGAAGCCGGATGAGCGAACGATTTTCGCTTCGATGATTCTTCCTGATT
>QQUK01000301.1 GCA_008501655.1 Calditrichota bacterium | reverse complement strand
AATTTTTACCGGCACCGGATTAACCGGCTGCTTTTTGGCGTAGCGGGCGGCATTGCGTCCAATGGCCCGATACGACTCCAGCGTCAGGTTGGGCGCTTGCGAGAACAGCTCCAGGTTGTTGAGCGGAGCCAAATCGCGCTGATGAATAACGGTGGTGCCTTTGGATTGCAGGCCAACGGCAATGCCGGAGCCGCTGATTTGGGCCCCGGCGTGGCCGATGGCGGCATGTTCTTTCTCCCGTTCGGCTATTGTCCGAATTTGCCCATCGGTAGAGACTTTTGAATTTCCTGAAAGAGCAAAAAAGTCAGTTTTATCGAGAAATTCCCCTCTGGTTAAAATAATCGCCCGTTCTATAACATTCTCAAGTTCTCTGATATTTCCCGGCCAGTCATATTTCGTTAAAATTTCAACAGCTTCAGGAGTCAAACCTTTTATCTCTTTTCCGACTTTTCTGCTGAATTTTTCAATAAATTTATTTGTCAACAGGAGGATATCTCCGCCTCTATTGGCAAGCGGGGGCAGATCAAGCCGGACAACATTAAGACGATAGAACAAATCTTCGCGGAAAGATTTCTCTTCGACCATCTTTTCCAAATCACGATTTGTAGCAGCAATGATTCTGATATCCAAGTCTATTTCAGTCACAGACCCAAGACGTTCAACTTTACGTTCTTCGAGGACCCGCAGGAGCTTCACCTGCATCGTCAATGGTAGTTCGCCAATCTCATCCAGAAACAATGTTCCACCGTCAGCGAGTTCAAACCTTCCCTGTTTGAGTTTTGTAGCGCCTGTAAAGGCACCTTTTTCATAGCCAAAAAGTTCCGATTCGAGCAGATTCTCAGGAAACGCAGCACAGTTGATAGCAACAAGTTTTTTCTCCGCACGAGGAGAGAGTGCATGAACAGAACGGGCTATCAACTCTTTACCGGTACCCGATGGACCGGTTATCAGAAGAGTCGCTTCCTGTGGAGCAACCATAGTAATCATCTCTTTTACTTTATTTATAGACTGAGACTCCCCAATAATTTCTGTAGAAGGAAAAATCTCTGAAATCTTTTCACTCATTACCTGATTATCAACAATCAACCGATTCTGTTCAGAAGCTCTTCTTAACTTGAGAACCAATTCTTCCAAATCCTCAATCGGTTTTGTTAAATAATCAATAGCACCTGATTTCATCGCTTCCACAGCTGTCTCTACAGAACCAAAAGCTGTCAGAACCAGAACTTGTATAAAGGGATTAATCTCTTTTAGCTTCTCAAGTAATTCAAGCCCGTTCATACCGGGCATCTTCATATCTACGATAGCAATAGGCGAAAAAAATGCGGGATACTTTTCAAGGGCATCCTCCCCATTTTCAGCAGTCAGAACATTAAAATCATTTTTCTCTAAAAAACCGGACAGGAGCTTTCTTTGACTTGCCTCGTCATCAACAATAAGGATTTTAATCTTTTTCATATATCTTATATTCAAAAAACAATACACAGGTGCAATAAAAAAACCCGCATAAAGCGGGTTTTTTTAAGAGATTTTATCTGAATTTATTCTTCAGGGCTGAATAATATTCTAACACCTAATTTTAAGTCTATTTTGGCTATATTTGAACCAAAAACACCACCGTCATTATATGTGTGCTTTGCATCTTCAGTTTGAGACATATGATAGTTGCCTTCAAGATAAAGACCGCCAAAATCAAATGTATAATAAAATGCGCCTAATCCAATCGAATATGATAATGCCGGATCATAAGAAAGTTGTCTGAATCTGCTGCCGAACGGATTATCAACAGAAGTCGTAAACTTGGCATAATCCAGTCCGATCGTTCCTTTGAGATACGGAATAAAGTCACCATCAGTCGGTAAATAATACTTAAGATACAGACTCGGGCTATACAATCTGTGTGTTAAATTACCAACATCAACAGATTCCGGGTTATCAATGGCAAAATTGGTATAATTGAAATTTATACCGGCAACAATATTATATTTGATAAAATAACCGACATCAAAACCTACGTCTACACCATTCCCTACAGCGAGAGAATCTCCACCCCAATCACTCAAATCACCGGATGGGAGTCCAAGACCACCATATAAAATTACTTCCAGATTATCTTTAATAATCTCGTCATCTTCATCCTGAGCAAATGTTGAAAAATTAAAGACCGCAAGCAATAACAAGAGATAAATCAGTGATTTTTTCATTGTCAATAATCCTCTATATTTTCATCCACTATTTACAATTATATATTCTTAACGACAGTTGCCTACCGTAAAAAATGGAAATAAACACTTAAATGACGCTTTGTCAACTGAATATATCCAAAGATTTCTTTAAAAAAGTCAAGAAATCTCCGCACTAACTATTTATAAGATAATATCATATCTAATCAGTCTGGTACAAGTTTTCCAAAAAACGGTTGTCTTTTTAGTGCGATTATCGTATAATTTCGTCTTTAAATTAGGGATAGAATTCGTATGAAAGTACTCGTAATAGGTTCTGGCGGTCGCGAACACACGATCGCATGGAAATTAAAAAAATCGAAGAAAATCGATAAAATCTATTGTGCCCCCGGAAATGCCGGTATCAGCAAAATAGCAAAATGTGTTAATATTAAAGCTGACAATATCAAAAGTCTCGTTGATTTTGCTCAACGAAATAAAATCGGCTTAACTATTGTCGGCCCCGAAGCACCTCTTGCTTCCGGTATCGTAGATGAATTTTATAAAAGGAAACTGAAAATCTTCGGTCCGACAAAAGATGCTGCTCAACTTGAAAGTAGTAAAGTTTTTTCAAAAGAATTCATGCGCAAATACCATATTCCGACAGCACCGTTTACTACTTTTAAAACGTATGCCGAAGCAGTCGGATTCTGTAAAACTGCTCAGTTCCCGCTTGTTATCAAAGCCGATGGATTAGCTGCCGGAAAAGGTGTCATAATTGTTAAATCTTTTGATGAAGCAACCAAAGCACTCGAAGATATCATGCTCAATAAAATCTTTGGTGATGCCGGCGACAAAGTTCTGATTGAATCTTTTATGGTAGGACAGGAAGTCTCTATCATGGCAATCGCCGACGGAAAAACGATAATCCCACTCCTTCCGAGTCAGGATCATAAACAGGCATACGAGGGTGATAAAGGCCCCAACACCGGTGGAATGGGTGCATACTGTCCGACTGATTTTGTTACAAAAGAAATCATGACGGCTATCCACGACCATGTATTGATGCCGACTATCAACGGACTTACTCAGGAAGGTATCTCTTACCGCGGAGTTCTTTATGCCGGCTTGATGCTCACTGAAACGGGACCAAAAGTATTAGAATATAACTGCCGTTTTGGAGACCCGGAAACTCAAGCGGTTCTTCCACTGTTAAAAACCGATTTAGTAGACCTGATGTTTGCATCAATAAACCAGAATCTTGCTTCTGCTCCGAAACTCAGCTGGAAACAGGGTTCTGCTGCATGTATCATCATGGCTTCAAAAGGCTATCCGGGGAAATATGCTAAAGGTATTCAGATAAATGGACTGCAGGATTTTAAAGAAGATAATTGCTTTGTTTTCCATGCTGGTACGTCATTTAAAGAGAACAAAATAGTTACATCCGGTGGACGTGTTGTTGGTATAACCGGTATAGATTCAAATTTAAAAGATGCTCTGAACCGGGCATACCGAGGTGTCAGTAAAGTTCGATTTAATGGTGCCACTTTTAGAAAAGATATCGGTTTTAGAGTTTTGCAAAAACAAAAAGGATAAAATTATGCCAAAAGTACTTATCGTAATCGGTTCAAAATCAGACATGGAATATGCAGAAAAATGCCGGGAACAATTAACAGCATTTGACATTTCATCAGATATAGAAGTAACATCAGCGCACAGACATCCGGAAAAAACTAAAGGTTTGACAGAAAATGCTGAGCAAAACGGATACTCCGTGATTATAGCAATGGCAGGTCTCTCAGCTGCGCTCCCGGGAGTTGCCGCAGCCCATTCAACGTTACCGGTTATTGGCGTTCCGCTACCAGCGGCATTAAACGGCTTAGATTCACTTCTCTCCGTTACCCAGATGCCTCCCGGAATTCCGGTAGCAGGCGTTGCCATCGGCTCTCCGGGTGCTAAAAATGCAGCCGTATTAGCCGCCCGCATTATCGCCCTAACTGATTCTGCCACAAAGGATTTAGTTATTAAACACAGAAATAGTCTGTAATTATTGGATCAATACACAGCGAAAATTGTAGAATAAAGTGATAATAAATGAAAGGAACGATTATGATTAAAGCTAAAATTCAAATCACTCTCCCCTTACTCTTGCTTCTGGTAATGTTCACAGCAGCACTTGTTACTCCAAGTGTATCTGCTGATGAAATCAAAGCAAAAGAAGCATTTAATGCCGGCGTGGAATATAAAAACAATGGTGACGAAATGGGTGCAGTTGCTTCTTTTAAAATGGCTATCAAAGAAAATCCAAATTACACTGATGCATACATCAACTTAGGCACAATCTATTTCGGACAGAAAGCTTATGACAACGCCCTTGAACAGTTTAAACTGGCAACTGAAAAAGATCCAAAGTCTGTTGATGCATTCTCAAATCTTGGCAAAGTTCAATATGTTCTCAGAAGATATGCAGAAGCTGAAGTTTCATTCAAATCAGCAATCGCTATTCAGCCGACTGCCGATTTGTATAAAGATTTAGGCAAAGTATATTACAAAAAGAAAAACTATAGTGAAGTTATTGATGCGTTTGGAAAATGTCATGAAATGAATGGCGGAGATTATACAACGTATTATATGGTCGGAAAATCACAGCAGAAACTCGGTAATGATACTAAAGCTATCGAAGCATTAAAACAATCTATTAAAGCTGAAAACAATTATCTTTCACATTCATTAATCGGCCAGATTTACCTCTCTCAGGAAAAATATGGTCCGGCAGCTTCTTCATTTAAATCAGCTCTGAAAGTAGACCCGAAACAATACCGCGCTGCATACAACTATGCCGTTGCAGTTGAAACAAGTAATCCTGAAAATTACGCTGAAAATATTAAGAACTGGGAAGCTTTTATCAAAGTTGCCAAGAATAATCCAAAAGCTAAAAAAGATGTCAATATTGCTCAATCACATGTTGACGATCTAAAAGACGCAATGGAAAAATCAAACCTTCAGTAGACAATAAAATTCTTATATAAAAAAACCCGACTGAATCAAGTCGGGTTTTTTTTATATCAATGTTGTGCTGCCGATGGAGGGAGAAAAACAGCACAACAAATTTGGCGGTTGTTTTATTTCAATTCTAATTTTGCAAAATCTTCCCAATCTACGAGTACCTCATCACCGTCATCCATCCGAATAAAAATCCCTTTATTGTCTTCATCAACATCATTGGAACCACGGAGTCTGAACTCCCGACCGTCACGGGTAATTACAATTGAAGAACGGTATGATTTCTTTTCAATTGATTTGATTTTACCGAATTCAATTTCATATTCTAAATCATGATATTCACCGTTAAGAAGTTCCCAGGTATATTCTTCATCATTATCCCAGCGGATGAGACCGGAATATTCATCGCCATCTTCAGTGTACACTGTGCCTTCAAGTCTTTTGCCGCCGTCAAAGTCATCATAAGTAACCTGACTCCGCGGTTCTGAGAAAACTACTTTATCAAATTCGTCCCATGGTACCGTTACTTGTCCGAACCCGTTATCAGATACGATTATCCCCCTGTTACTATCGTCAACATCGTTTGAACCGCGTAAGAGCATTTCATCACCGCGTTTAGTATGTACGACAGCACCGTTTGAACTATACCTCTCAATTGAGGCAATTTTATCGAATCGAACTTTGCGGGAACGGTTTTTTTCATCTCCATCTAAAATATCAGAAGTCAGGACTTCGTCTATATCCCAGCAGACGTAACCGACAAGTTCATCACCACGACGTGTTGTTACCGTCCCATAAAGACGTTCACCTAAGTTTGATGATTCATTAGTTCTTGCCGATGAGAATTCAATTGTTTCGATATCTTCCCAGGTCAACTCGATTTCACCTTCAGAGTCATCTTCAATAACGATCTCACGGATATCTGTACCTATATCAGTGGACCCATTGGAAAGTTCAACTTCTTCACCGGATTTTAATGTCAGCAGAAGATCATCATCTGAGAGTACTTCGAAAGATTTTATATGGCCGAATCGGATTCCGGATTGTGCTGAATTACTGAAAGAATATGATGAAGAGCCTCCGATTTTAATCCCAAAAAGTTCAATTGAACCATCACGGTCTCTATCTTTATATCTTTTTCTATCTGAATATTTTCTATTCTTCTTCGGGAGCTCTTTTGAGCCGTTTAATACATCAACCCATGATGCTTCGTTTTTGTCCCAGCGAATAAGTCCTTCAAAAACATCTCCGTCTACAGTAGTGATTTTTCCGTAAATTCGACCACTATTATCAGCTGCAAAAGCAGTGAATGAGAGCAGGAAAATCACAGTTGCTGATAGTAAGACAATTTTGGCAGTTTTCATGTAAACCTCCGTTTAAGTAGTTCTGTTTCTTAGGTTGGTTTACGGTAAGAGCGATAAAAAGTTACCAAATTGAGCGAAAAACTACTTTAAAAGAAGCATTTTTTTGACAAATACAGAGGAATTTGATTCAAGACGGTAAAAATAAATGCCGGATGGGGCAATATCTCCACCTGAAATATGACCATCCCATTCAACGGAATGAGTTCCGGCAGGAAAATAACCAAAGGCGAGCTTCTGGATTTTTTGACCTAAAATATTAAACAAATTTAAAGTTATCTCTGACCGCTCAGGTAAAGAGAACTCAATTGTGGTTGAAAGATTAAACGGGTTGGGATAATTCTGTGATAACGATATTTCCTTGGGTAGCTCAAGTTCGGTTTCATCTGAGATATCAGTCGCTATCGTTACATCAACTATTCCGGATACTATTTGCGGAGCAAACATCTCCCCTGAAGGATTTAGCAGAAAAATTGAAGAACTGTCCGTTATGGCAGAATCAATCGTACTGATCCCGATACTTGATTTCGTTGTAAAATAAACCTCAGCAAGATGTGAATCACCAATAGGTATCGTTGTATCACTCGGGTTGGTAATTAAATCAATTTCAAAAATCCCATATTCATTATCAATCGAGCTATTCAAATTGAGAATAGATGGATGAGATAGTGACGGCATAATTGAATCTATTTGTAAAAAAGTAGTATCAAATCGAAGTGGACAAAATATTCGCTTTATACTCTGAATCGATGTAAGAGTAAGTGAAACAGAACCTGAACTGTTTGCTTCAACAATAGCAGATCCGACCGATACGATATCATCTGAATTCTGATAATAGTCCACAATGACCGGTACAACAGTTTCTACTTCAAAAGCAGACGAATCTAAAAAAGTAATTGAACCGATATGTCGGCCAAATGCTACCGAATCGAAAGTAACGGTAACAAAGTCATTATCAGTGCCAGAGTTATTATTTATTGTAAAAAAGTTACCACTGACAGTAGCTTCCCAATTCAGAGAACCTATACCAAAATTCGTTACTGTAATATCCTCTGTCACACCGACGATTGAGTCAGTATATATAAATATTGAATCCGGGACTGGAAGTATGTACGGCATATTATTGACAACTTCTATCTCTACAACCAATGTATCCGGTGCTCCGTCTGCATTCTGAGATTCAAAGACGATATATTCTACATATTGTCCCGCACTTAACGTTGAAGGTGTTATTGATACATACACCGAGTCTTTGTCAAATCCACTATACGCTGACAGTTCGATCTCTGAGCTTGTTTCCGTTGCAGTCCAACTGTAAGAACCAAGCGATTCGTTTTCCAATAATACCAATTCTCTATATTTTTTATCAATACCTTCAAAGACCTGAAGTGTAACTGTATCATTTGACAGATTCATACTTGGATAATAGACAGTTAACTTTACCGGTACAATCACCGAACTGTCTCCATATGTATTATCAGCAAAAGTCAGGTTTCCATAGTGATTTCCTTTAACAAGCGTATCCGATGTAACAGAAACACTTACCGTATCTGTTGTAGTCGATGAGTTAGGGCTCACATCAAGCCAATCGACATCACTTGTAACTGTAAAATCAAGAGGGTTGTATCCAAGATGATCAACAATCAGTTCTTGTGCTGACGGCAAGGCTCCTCCCTCAAGCATGTCAAAACTAATAGAAGACATTGAAACGGCGATTGACGGATCATTGTATTTTTGAATTGCTGCATATATATCATAATTACCATTACGCCGGTCAACCCAGGTCAGGTAACGGTATTTACCATCCAGTGCGACATCCGGTTTTACCTGTGCGGAATCGGTATCTGTATTAGCTTTAAAATTTTCTTCTCTTACCACTCCGTCTACATCTATCATCTGTCCGGCAATATCCCAGCTCTTACTAATAGAATCAGCCCATATTATAGCTACATTACCAAGACGGTCTGCGGATATGGCAGGTTCCCGCTGAGCACGAAATGTTCCATCCAGATTAATATTTACTTCTTCAGAAAGAATATCTAATTCAGAATTATATTTTTTAGAATAGATATCAGGATTTTCCGGATATGTACCGTTTCTCCAATCCACCCAGACAACCGTAAAATTCCCGGCACCATCTGTGGCTACATCCGCAAATGCCTGCCTTTTTCCATTTAAATCTTCATTAACTTTTGTGTTTACAAACAGAGCTGTACCGGTGGTGTCAAAAAGCTGAATATAAATGTCATCATCTCCATTTCTGTTATCATACCAACTGACAACAAACCAGCCTTGATTTGACATCGATACTTTCGGAGAATGCTGCTGTGCAGAGAATTCATCATCATTAACTAATATATTTGATCCGACTAATGAACCGTTTGCTGCTAAAAGCTGGCAAAAGATATCCCAGTTCCCGTTTCTGTAGTCAGCCCAAACGACAACTCCTAATCCTGACTGTGATACCGATATATCCGGTGTCTCTTTAAATGCATTGGTTCCAACGCTTGTTAGATTTTCATTCACACCTGAAAGTGTAAGGCTTGAATCATATCTTTGAAGATATACATCAGGGTCAAACGGATATGAACCGTTTCTAAAGTCTTTCCATACTATAGAAAAATATCCATCATAATCTACATCGATAGCCGGTTCATATTGATAAGAATCAGTAGTATCATCATTAATTAAAATATTGTTCCCGATTCTGTTTCCAGTTGTGTCATATTTCTGAATGTAAATATCATTAGAACCGTTCCTTGAATCCACCCAGGTTATAATGAACGACCTGTCATAAGAAACGGCAATGCGGGGATTATTCTGCGTTGCTGTTCCTGCATCATCATTAACAAGAAAATCAGTCCGTTCTCCCGCTTGAGAAGCAAATGACGTGAACAACACAATTGTAATTATAGATAGATAGAGTTTCACATTTATACTTATGGCAAAAAAAATGCCTGTTTATTTAAAAACAGGCATTAAAATTCAGAATGAAGTTATAAGTCACTACATCAGAGAGGGATACCTCCAAGACGTACTGAATCATCTGATGTCAGAACTAAGGGATTGATGCCTTACTACACGGAACATAATTCCCTGACTGTCAGGAAATTAATTCCAAAACACAGACGACTACTTATTCTTCTTCTTATGACGATTTGCGCGTCTACGTTTTTTACGCTTATGCGTCTTGATTTTATGACGCTTGCGTTTTTTTCCGCTTGGCATTAATCCTCCGGTTAAGGTTTAGTTAGATATCTAACTTCGTTATCATATTCTTAAACTCATTCGATGGTTTAAAAACCGGAACTTTACGATCCGGTACAGGTACCACCTCACCTGTGCGGGGGTTGCGAGCCTTTCTCGCTTTCCGAAGTTTCACTTTAAACGTGCCGAAACCACGGATTTCGATGTTATGACCGGACTCCAACGATTTCTTTACAGTATCGAGGAATGAATCTACCACAACAGCAACATCTGTTCTGGTAAGACCGGTTTTTTCGGCTACTTTTTCAACCAAATCAGCTTTAGTCACGGGGTCCTCCCTGTCACTAATTCATTTATTTCAGTTTCTTTTATTTTCATTTATATCTTTTTTTGTAAACAATTCTTATGCTTTACCATAACTCTATGGTACAGGTCAAGATATGCTGTTTTATACGAAAAGAAAAGGAAAAAATTAAGAATATTTTATATTTTTTTGATGTAATCAATAGGCAAACAAGTACTTAAGTTCTGGAGACTCACTTTTTATCGATTGTGCTTTATCAAGCAGACCATCAAGCTTTCCCAGTAAGTCAAAGAGCCCTACCTGCTTACGTTCATAAAAACGAGCCACTTTTGGCTCCACACTCATATCGGCAAGCTGCGCTGCGATTTCGACAGCTTCATTGAGACCGCCAAGAGTATCTACTAATCCGAGATTATACGCCTGAAGTCCGGTGTAAATTGAGCCGTCTGCGAGTGGATAAATCTCTTCCGGGTCTTTCCCCCGCCCTTCAGCGACAACATGGACAAATTGTTCATAAGTATCCATGACGACCGAACGAAGCATCAACTCTTCTTTTTCAGTCATTCTTCGACTCATATTACCGACATCTTTTAACTCCCCTGACTTAATAGTCTCAGTCTCCACTCCAACTTTTTCCATCAAATCGCCAAAAGTATTAAACTGAAAAATCACACCGATTGAGCCGGTTATCGTCCCGGGATTGGCAACTACCCTGTCGGCAGCACAAGCAATGTAATATCCCCCGGATGCCGCAACTGATGCCATTGAAACCACAATTGGTTTCCCTGAGTAATCCCGAATACGGTTCATGGTATCATAAATTTCCTGAGAGATAGCTACACCGCCTCCGGGAGAATTGACATGAACAACTATCGCCTTGATAGATGAATTATCAGCCCAGTCCTCAAGTTGTTCAATAACTTTCCGGCCGTTTGATTCATAGATACCACCTGAAACTTCAACCAGACCGATATTACCGCTCAATCCCGACAAACCTAAACCAACTCCATCGGAACCACCAACAAGACCAATAAACATAACACCCATGAACCCAAACGCACCCAAAAATACAACTGCGATTATGATTCCTACTATAATATCTCTTTTTTTAGCCATCTCTATTTATACTTTCATTAATAAATCTTTAAATTTGTACCAATCTGCAGGGTATGCGGGTCATCGATATTGTTATTTGCTCTTATGCGGGCAATAGATGTTCTGTATCTCTGCGCAATAGAACTTAATGTTTCTCCACGGCGGACTTTATGCCAGACATAATTGACATTTGTATTCACATTCAAGATCTGCCCCGGATAAATACGGCTGGAACGACCGAGACTATTCTGGTTTCTGATACTGGCAGTAGTAGTTCCAAATTTACGGGCGATATCCCAGAGAGTATCTCCGGACTTCACTTTATATGTCTTGGCTGTACTGCTGTTTGATGATTTACTGCTGTTTGACTTTGATGCATAAGTCGATGATGATTTCTGTTTCAGGTTTTTTGCTGAACTTGGAATCCGAAGTTTCTGTCCGACATAAATTCGGGAACCGCGTACTATTGAATTTGCTCTCCGAAGTTCTGATACTGTTGTACCGAATGCTTTGGCAATATCCCACATCGTATCACCGGACTGAACAGCATAAATTGAATTACTTGCTGTACGTTTAGTCGGTTTCGTATAATTATTATTATAGTTTTTGTCCAGAGGCACCGGTACAATTAGCTTTTTACCAGCATAAATTTTTGATCTGCGGCTCAGGTTGTTTGCCTCAAAGATAGCATATTGCGATACACCGTACTTTGCTGCAATAGTCGAAACAGTTTCACCGCGACGAATCTGATGCTGCACCCAGCTCGTTTCTTTAGGTGAAGGCATACCATCATAAGCAGCCCAGAACTTATCTGATTTCCCTTTAGGAACTTTGAAGATATATCCCTTTGTATTAGGTGGAGTATACCGACGGAGAAGCTCCGGGTTTAATAGCTGAAGTTCTTCTAAAGAGCAGCCAATCTCTTT
>QQUK01000079.1 GCA_008501655.1 Calditrichota bacterium | reverse complement strand
GGGTATGAACCTGCCGAAGGTAATGCGTTCAAATATCATGGTGTTGGTAAATTTGACAAGGTAACCGGAGAGCTTGCTCCAAAATCGAAAGGGCGTCCGGCGTATACCAAAATTTTCGGTGATACGATGATTGAACTCGCCGAAAAAGATGACAAAGTTATCGCTATCACCGCTGCGATGTCATCCGGTACCGGACTTGTTGAATATTCAGATAAGTTCCCTGAACGGTTTTTTGATGTAGGAATTGCTGAAGCACATGCCGGATGTTTTGCCGCCGGTCTTGCTGCTGAGGGGATGAAACCGTACCTGGCGATCTATTCGACATTTTTACAGCGTGCTTATGACCAGGTTATTCATGATATCGCTTTGCAGAAACTTCCGGTTGTCTTTTGTATGGATCGGGCCGGTATCGTCGGTAATGATGGTCCTACTCATCACGGGGTTTTTGACCTGAGTTATTTTTCAACAGTACCGAATGTCGTTGTCTGTGCTCCGAAAGATGGTAATGAAATGCGATCGATGATGCATTATACGGCTGACAATAAAATCGATGGACCGGTTGCAATCCGCTATCCGAGAGAAAATACTCCGACCGATATGACCGAAGCAATTGCTCCGATAGAGTGGGGTAAATGGGATGCTGAGAGTATCGATACAGATGTTATTATTTTAGCGGTTGGAACGATGGTTGACACAGCTTATAAAGCGGTTGAGGTATTGAACGAAGATGGTGATGAAATATCTGTTGTGAATGCCCGGTTTGTGAAACCGTTTGATGCTGAGATGCTTGCAAAAATCAAAGACCGCGCCAAAGTTCTTATTACAATCGAAGAGAATCAGCTTCGCGGCGGATTCGGTCAGGCGATTGCCGAGTATCTGATTTCCAATGATTACGATGGTAAATTTAAAGCTATCGCTATTCCTGACGGTTTTGTCAATCACGGTAATCGTGATTTACTTTTGAAAGATGTCAAACTTGATTTAGATTCAATAGTAAGTACAATACAAGATTTTATTGCTGATTCTTCAGGTTCGAGCGGTTTTTTTCAGAAACTGAGACTGAAGCGTAACGGTATTTCCAAAAAAGTTTCCTGAGACCAAACGAAAGTAAATAAATGAAATTCGGGTTAGTTGCCAATTTAAAACGGTTTGGAGCTAAGGAAGCAATCGAGTTTTTTATCAACTGGGCAAAGACTTCCGGCAACCAGCTTTATCTCTCCGAAGACCTCAAAGACGATTTTCAAAATACCATAAATTACCTTCCCAGTGAAGAACTTGCTGCAAAAGTTGATATCCTTGTTTCGATGGGGGGAGACGGCACTCTTTTAGCCACAGCACGCATGGTTGGTAAAGCGGGAACGCCGATTCTTGGAATTAACTTAGGTTCACTCGGGTTTATGACCCAGCTTACCCCACAACAGTTATTGCCGGCTCTTGATTCTATCGTTAAAAAAGAATATCAAATTGAAAAGCGGATGATGCTTAAAATCGACACCCCCGGTATTGAGGATGTCGAGTCGAAATATGCTTTGAATGATGTTGTCATTGATAACGGTTCGGTGGCGAGGGTTATTAATATCAATCTGTCGGTCAATGCTGAGAATATCGTTACTTACAAAGCAGATGGTCTGATTATAGCTACTCCGACCGGCTCGACAGCGTATTCGCTTGCGGTTGGCGGTCCGATTATGCATCCGAAGATGGAAGCGATGATTGCTTCGCCGGTGTCGTCGTTCTCATTGAACACACGACCAATGATTTTTTCGCCGGAGGATGTCCTTGAGGTATCCATTATAGATGATGACCGTATTGCCCAGGTAACAATTGACGGGCAGGTGAACCTGCCGTTGGATTCATCGAATATTGTTACGATTACCAGAGCGAGCTTTTACACACAGTTTATTACGTTTCCGAATACATCTTTTTACCGGGTTCTTCGCAATAAATTACATTGGGGCTACACACCGAGCGAAGAGTAACGGGGGAGGATGAATGAATAAGTTAAAAATGTTTGGAATGATTTCGGTTATCTTTTCTGTATTCGTTGCATGTCAACCACTTGATTTAGATTTATATTACGAGACAAAGAATGGTTATTCTCAAGAGATAATACTTCCTTTTTCTGTTTATGGTTCTTTTTTGAAGATAGAAGCTCAGGGTAACTTTTATTTTCCAGATGATATATATATATTGAGAGTATTTGTTAAAGCTGAAAACAGAAAAGACGGATATTTGTATTCATTTGATGTCAATGAACTGCAGATATTGTTTGAAAATCAATTGATGATGTTAGTGGATTCTTCATTTATCTCCAAAAATTATACAATCAACTTGAAGTATGAACTTCAGAAACCTCGACTGGATACATCCGACACACTACGGGATGAAAACTTTCAAGGTGCTAAAATACAATTTAACTTTAATAAACTTGTTAAAGTAAATGATGCAGTTATTCATTTCGATCCAATTGTAGGTATTGATAAAAAAGCAGTATATTATGAGTATGAATTATCACGAAATCGGTGAATTACCAATGCGTCGTCGGGAACCCTGTCCCGACGATTAAGCTGTCAGGAAAGGGTTCCTGACAGCGCTTTTACCTCGCCTCAGCGAGTTTAAAACCTTTAGCGGTTCTGTCGCTAAAGTTCCCCTCTAATAAGAGGGGTTAGGGGTGTGTTTCTTCAAATTTATCGATATACTCATTTATCACAAGCAACACTCCATCTCTGTTTTTCAAAACATCGTTATCGTAAAATCTTAAAACATCAAATCCGATTAAATGAAGAAATCTTGTTTTGGCAAAATCTTTAAATCGAACTGTTTCGAACGAATGAGTGATCCCATCAATTTCGATTACTAACTTTAACCGGTTACAATAAAAATCTACAATGTATTTTCCGATAGGTTTTTGTCTGGAGAATTTGTAGCCTCGCATTTGCTTGTTCATTAGATACCTCCAGAGGATAATTTCAGATTTGGTGCTGTTGTTTCTGAGGTTTCGTTCGAGTTGTTTGAGGTTTGGGTTATATTTTACTTTCATACACACCCCCAGCCCCTCTTTTTAGAGGGGAGTTTAAAGGAATCATACACACCCCCAGCCCCTCTTTTTAGAGGGGAGTTTAAAGGAATCATACACACCCCCTGCCCCTCTTTTTAGAGGGGAGCCAATTTCGGTTCAATTTAGAATTCGGTACAAATATATATTTTCCCACTGACAAACTCTGTCAGTTTAATTACCAATGCGTCGTCGGGAACCCTTTCCCGACGACATAGCTGTCAGGAAAGGGTTCCTGACAGCGCTTGTTCTTAAAGAATAGTATATTAGATTGAGTAGGGCAGCATCCCTGCGATGCTGCCAATAATTGTCAGGATCACAGGGATCCTGACCTACAAATGAATTTCTCTTGAAATCCGCAATTCCCTTCAAAAATCACTTGCGTTAAAATCGGAAATCATTTACAATGTGTTGCTATTACGCGGGAGTAACTCAGTTGGTAGAGTCACAGCCTTCCAAGCTGTTGGTCGCGGGTTCGAGTCTCGTCTCCCGCTTTTTTATTGCATTTTTTGAAGCTCAATCCTCTTTTATCCTGATCAAATCGAAAATTATGGTCGTAAAAATATGTTATATTGTTGTAATACAATAAGTAACATAGCGATTTTGTCCTGGTTTATGAGTCTCAGGGTTGGAGACAATGATATTCAGATTACTTTGAATAAAGAAAAATGTAAAAAAATCAAAAAATATTGGCTGATTTCAGAGGTTAAAAAGGGGTCAAAAATCAGGAATTTTTATTTATTTTGGTAATTGTCAACATTAGCTAAAAAATTAGCTTGACTTATCTTACGGAATCGTTAATATTTTCCGTCTTGCTTGGAAGTTGAATTACGTCCAGAGCATTTTTTTGTATGGAAGAAAGTAATATAAGTGCGCCCAGGTAGCTCAGTCGGTAGAGCACATCCTTGGTAAGGATGAGGTCACCGGTTCAATCCCGGTTCTGGGCTGATAAATCAATTTTTGGAGGTTGATCCGTAGTCATGGCTAAGGCGAAATTTGAACGAAACAAACCGCACGTTAACGTAGGAACGATTGGTCACGTCGATCATGGTAAGACTACTTTAACCGCTGCGATGACGATGTATTTGACAATGAAGAACGGAAGTGGTGAGGTTCGTGATTTTGCATCAATTGATAACGCACCTGAAGAACAGGAACGCGGTATTACGATCGCAACCGCTCACGTAGAGTATGAATCAGAATCCCGTCACTACGCACACGTAGATTGTCCGGGTCACGCAGACTATGTAAAGAACATGATAACCGGTGCTGCCCAGATGGATGGAGCCGTTCTTGTTGTTTCAGCATCTGATGGTCCTATGCCTCAGACCCGTGAGCATATTCTTTTAGCCCGTCAGGTTGGTGTCCCTTATATCGTAGTGTACATGAACAAATGTGATATGGTAGATGATCCGGAACTTCTTGATTTGGTAGAACTTGAAGTCCGTGAACTTCTTTCCTCTTATCAGTTCCCGGGAGATGATATTCCGGTAATCCGCGGTTCCGCTTTACAGGCGATGACAGCCGGTTCCACCGGTGCACCTCTGGATGATCCAGCATTTAAATCAATCGATGAATTGATGGCTGCATTGGATACTTATATTCCGACTCCGGAACGTCAGACCGACAAGCCATTCCTTATGCCTGTTGAAGACGTATTCTCCATTACCGGTCGTGGTACCGTAGGTACCGGCCGTATTGAACGCGGTGTCATTAACTCCGGTGAAGAAGTTGAGCTTGTTGGAATTCGTCCGACCCGTAAGACGGTTGTAACCGGTGTAGAGATGTTTAGAAAGATATTGGATCGTGGTGAAGCCGGCGACAACGTTGGCTTGCTTCTTCGCGGTGTAGATAAAGAGGAGATCGAACGTGGTATGGTCTTAGCCAAAACCGGTTCTATCACTCCTCATACGAAGTTTAAAGCCGAGGTATATATTTTAACCAAGGAAGAGGGTGGTCGTCATACACCGTTCTTTACCGGTTACCGACCTCAGTTTTATTTTAGAACAACAGACGTTACCGGTGTAGCAAACTTGCCGAGTGGTGTCGAGATGGTAATGCCTGGTGACAACATCCAGATGGACGTTGAACTGATAACCCCTATCGCGATGGAGCAGGAACTTCGTTTCGCAATTCGTGAAGGTGGTCGTACAGTTGGTGCCGGTGTTATCTCTGAAATTATTGAATAAGAGGCGAAGCTGTTATGCCAAGAGATAGAGTTATTCTTGCTTGTGAAGAGTGTAAACATAGAAACTACAACACAAAAAAGAATAAAAGATTACACCCGGAACGGGTTGAGTTTAAAAAGTATTGCCCGAACTGTGATAAGCGGGTGACACATAAAGAAACCAGGTAGTTTCCGGTGATTACAAAGGCCAGTAGCTCCAATTGGTAGAGCGCCGGTCTCCAAAACCGGATGCTGGGGGTTCGAGTCCCTCCTGGCCTGTAAAATTTGATTTGAGAGTGTATGGAAAAGATTTCGAAATTTTTAAAAGAAGTTGTTGCCGAGTTAAGAAAAGTAACTTGGCCTTCCAAAGATGAGCTTATCGGTTCAACGATAGTTACTATTGTTGTTTCTTGTATTGTAGCTTTGTTTATCGGTGTTGTCGATCAGATTCTGACATATTTGATTTCGCTTATATTTGGTACCGGAATTGGAGGTTAGTCAGGCGATGGCATTACGCTGGTATGCGGTGCATACATTATCCGGTCATGAGCAAAAAGCAAAGCGGTATCTTGAGTCTGCTGTTGCGAATGCCGGTATGGAAGAAAGATTCGGTCAAGTTTTGGTACCTACTGAACAAGTCACCGAAATGAGACAGGGAAAACGAACAACTTCGACCAAGAAGTTTCTGCCGAGTTATATTCTGGTGGAGATGGATTTGGACAAAGGAACTCAGGAACTGGTTGTTTCCACTCCCGGAATTACCAACTTTGTTGGTGCCGGCGGAAAACCGGTTGCTTTAAAGCAGAAAGAAGTCGAGCGAATTGTCGGTCAGATTGATTCCAGCCGTACTGAAGAGGTGACAGATATACCGTTTCAGGCGGGTGATTCAGTCAAAGTCAACGATGGTCCGTTTATGGATTTCTCCGGAACTGTTTCTGAGGTTAATATGGAAAGAAAGAAAGTCAAGGTAATGGTCTCGATCTTTGGTCGGCCAACTCCTGTCGAGCTTGATTTCCTTCAAGTAGAATTAGTAAAGAAGTAAACATTTAGTATATAGGTGTATTAACGTGGCAAAGAAAATTGCTGGTTACATAAAGCTTCAAATCCCTGCCGGTCAGGCAAATCCGGCTCCGCCGGTTGGTCCTGCACTCGGTCAGCAGGGTGTAAATATTATGGAGTTTTGTAAGGCTTTTAATGCTCGAACCCAGGACGGTCAGGGGATTTTAACTCCGGTAGTCATTACAGTATATGGCGACAAGTCCTTCTCCTTTGAAACCAAAACGCCGCCGGCATCAACATTGTTGAAGATGGCTGCTAAATTGAAAAAAGGTTCCGGTGTTCCGAACAAAGATAAAGTCGGTAGAGTAACAAAAGACCAGGTTCGGCAGATTGCTGAACAGAAAATGAAAGATTTAAATGCGTCCTCTGTTGAAACTGCTATGCTGATGATTGAAGGCACAGCCCGTTCAATGGGGATCGAAGTAATGTAAACTTACTACAATTCGTAGGCACCTGATTTTGAAAGAGGATTCAGGGAGAATAGGAGTAAATGAAAAAGTCAAAAAAACAGAACGATTACCGCTCGAAAATTGATCGTCTCAAAAAGTACGAACTCGATGAAGCGGTAGCAATCATCAAAGACAACGCATACGTCAAGTTTGACGAATCTATTGAAGTCGCAATTCGTTTAGGGGTAAACCCGAAACATGCTGATCAGATGGTTCGCGGTACGGTTGCATTACCGAATGGTACCGGTAAAACTGTTCGTGTGGCTGTTTTTGCACAGGGTGATAAAGCGGAAGAAGCAACCGCAGCCGGAGCGGATTTTGTCGGAGCTGAAGAGCTTGCTGATAAAATCAAAGGCGGATGGACTGATTTTGATGTCTGTGTCGCCACCCCGGATATGATGCGGGTACTTGGACCACTTGGTAAAGTACTTGGTCCGCGCGGCTTGATGCCGAACCCGAAAACAGGAACCGTTACTATGGATCTCGCCAAAGCTGTTAAAGAGCTTAAGGGCGGGCGAATTGAATTCCGTGTCGATAAGCAGTCGAATGTTGCTGTTGCGGTCGGTAAGGTTTCTTTTGAAAAAGAACAAATTAGTGAAAACATACTTGCGTTTGTTGATGCAATTGTGAAAGCAAAACCGGCATCTGCTAAAGGTGCATATCTCCTTGGAGTATCTATCTGTTCTTCAATGGGAGCCGGTATTAAACTGGATCATCAGCAGCTGCAAGCTACGCTGAAGAAATAAGGAGCTGATTTAGAATGCCAAAACCGGAAAAAATCCAAGCTGTTGCTGAGATGAAGGAGCTCTTTGAGAACTCCAGCTCCTTGTTTGTAACAGATTATCAGGGCTTGAATGTCGCTGATATGACAGAATTACGTTCTAAATTGCGTGGTTCTAATGTGAGATATTTAATTGCTAAAAATACATTGATGAAAATAGCAGCAAAAGAAGCCGGCGTTGAAGGGATCGATGAGCATTTTACCGGTCCAACCGCAATTGCTTTTACCAGTGATGACCCGGCTGCTGCAGCGAAAGTATTAAACGACTCTTTTAAGGACAAAGAACTTCCGCGAATGAAAGTTTTTGTCGTTGATAATGATGTGTTTGATGCATCCGATATCGGACGACTTGCTGATCTGCCGACTAAAGAAGTACTTTATTCGCAGGTTGTTGCAGCAGTCGAAGCTCCTTTTGCTGAACTTGTCGGTTCAATTGACGGATTCTTCCGTGAATTGGTCGGTTCGGTAGATGCTTTGGCTGAAAAAAGAAAAACTGAAGGATAATTTGTATTAGTGGACTTTACGGGTTGTGCCGACCCCATGCTTCTAAGCGGTTTAGTCCACCGTTTGGGACATCGGTCTAACCGAAAATAAAATTGAAATGAAATTTTAAACGTTGAATTAAGAGGTACATAAAGTGGCAAACGCAACAATAGACGAAATCGTTGACAAAATCGCAGAACTTTCCGCGATGGATCTCGCCGACCTTTCCAAAGCAATTCAGGAAAAATTTGGCGTAACTGCAGCAGCACCGGTAGCTATGATGGCCGGACCTGCTGGCGGTGGCGAAGCTGCTGCTGAAGAAAAAGATGAATTTAATGTAGTCTTGGAATCAGCCGGCGATAAAAAGATTCAGGTTATTAAAGCTGTCCGTGAATTGACTGCTCTTGGACTGAAAGAAGCTAAAGATTTAGTTGAAAGCGCACCTTGCAACGTCAAGGAAGGTCTTCCTAAAGAAGAAGCTGAAAAAGCAAAAGAGAAACTCGAAGAAGCCGGCGCAAGCGTCGCTCTCAAGTAGTCAATCAAGAAATTGTCATAACCGGTCGGGAACTTAGAGCTTTCTGACCGGTTATAAGATTTATATTCCCTTATTTGTGTTTTTATGTTGGCTGATTGACTGAACAAAACGCTCCTGAGATGGAGATATATTTAAAGGATTGCCAGGATCGCCAAGAGTTTGAAAAATTTAAACTATTATAAAGCCGAGGAACAACTGCGGTTGTGTTCTTCCGTTTTTGTATTTTAGGAGGGTTATATTTTGACCCAAGTAGGTATGGATGAAAGAGTAAGTTATGGTACTTCCGTCGATGCGATGGAAATGCCGAATTTTCTCGAGGTTCAATTAGAGTCTTATTATGAGTTCCTACAGCCCGAAGTTCCGTTTAATAAACGGGAACACAAGGGTTTGCATCAGATTTTTTCCGATATATTTCCTGTGACTGATGTACACGAAAATTATTCACTCGAGTTTGTAGGATATACTCTTGGACCATCGAGATACAGCATTGATGAATGCCGTGAGAGAAACATGTCATATGCGGCTCCTCTCAAGGTCACAATGCGTCTGATTTCCCGTCAAGGTGAAGGGGAAGAGAAAGAAATAAAAGATATTATTGAGCAGGATGTTTACCTTGGTGTGCTTCCCCTGATTACTGAGTGGGGTACATTTATTATTAACGGTGCCGAGCGTGTTATCGTATCACAGCTGCATCGATCACCAGGGGTATTCTTCTCAGATTCAACACATCCCAACGGCAGAAGATTGTTATCTGCCCGAATTATCCCGTACCGCGGAAGCTGGATGGAATTTACTACGGATATTAACGACATCATGTATTTGTATGTCGACTCCAAACGAAAACTGCCTGTAACTGCTGTTCTCCGTGTGTTAGGATATTCTTCTGATGAAGAGATTATTGAATTGTTCTATGATACGTCAAAAGTAAATATCGGCAAAAAAACAGATGATGCTGAAGGCGGATTTTTAGCCGAAACGCTGGTTGATAAAGAAACCGGTGAAGTACTTTATTCAGTCGGTGATGAACTGACTGAGCAGGTACTTGAAGGTATTGTTGAAGCTGGTTATAAACAGATAAAAGCTATTAAGCCGGGCGAACGCCGCGAAGTTCCGGTGATTATTAATACTCTGAAAAAAGATCCTACCAAATCAAGAGAAGAAGCTCTTTACAAAATATACTCAATCCTCCGTCCTGGCGAACCACCTTCATTTGAAGTAGCTGAATCTCTTGTTGATAAATTTTTCTTCTCTGAAAAAAGATATGATTTAGGTGAAGTTGGTCGTTATATGATCAATCAGCGCCTTGATATGGATGTTCCTTTAGATACGACAGTTCTGACAAAAGAAGATTTCCTGAAGATTATCAGGTATGTTATCATGTTGAGCAACGATGAAGGTTTTATTGATGATATCGATCATCTTGGTAATCGTCGCTGTAGAACAGTCGGTGAACTTCTTGCCAATCTCTTTTCCGTTGGTCTGACTCGTATTGCCCGCACAATAAGAGAGAGACTTTCTTTGAAGGATCAGGAAAATGTCACACCACAGTTGTTGGTAAATGCAAGAACTGTTTCATCAGTTGTAGAAACATTTTTTGGTTCATCACAGCTCTCGCAGTTTATGGACCAGACCAACCCGTTATCCGAATTGACTCACAAACGTCGTCTCTCGGCTCTTGGTCCGGGTGGTCTTACCCGTGAACGTGCAGGATTTGAGGTCCGTGACGTTCACCATACTCATTATGGAAGAATGTGTCCGATTGAAACACCGGAAGGGCCGAATATCGGTCTTATTACTTCAATGGCTTCTTATGCCAGAATTAATAAATACGGATTTTTGGAAACTCCTTACCGTAAAGTTGAAAAAGGTAAAATTACAAATAAAATAGAATATCTTTCAGCCGACCAGGAAGACAGATATTTAATCGCTCAGTCCTCTGAGCATATTGATGATAAAAATCACTTTGTTAATAAAACCGTTATCGCTCGTAACCGTTCTGACTACCCTCATGTACAACCTGAAGAGGTTCAGTATATGGACGTTTCTCCTCGTCAGATCGTATCGGTTGCTGCATCTTTGATTCCTTTTCTGGAACATGATGATGCAAACCGTGCGCTTATGGGCTCAAACATGCAGCGCCAGGCTGTTCCGCTTTTGAGAACATCATCTCCTTATGTCGGAACCGGTATGGAGCGCAAGGTTGCCGGTGATGCCGGAGCCGTTATTAAGACTAAGGTCGACGGTGAAGTAGTTTATGTTGACGGAAATAAAGTTGTTGTTCGTCCTCAGTTACGCTCGAAGATGGGGTCGCTCGGTTATGTGGAGGATGTCGTCAATAAGATGACTAAATTCCGCCGTTCGAACCAGGATACCTGTATCAATTATCATCCGACTGTAGAAGTTGGTGATAAGGTCTCCGTTGGTGATGTAATTGCTGATGGTCCGGCTGTTGAAAAAGGTGAACTTGCTTTAGGTTATAACGTCCGTGTCGCATTTATGCCTTGGAAAGGTTATAACTTTGAGGATGCTATTATCCTGTCTGAACGTTTGATTAAGGATGATATATATACTTCAATTCATATTGAAGAGTTTGAACTTCAGGTTCGTGATACAAAACGCGGATCCGAAGAAATCACCCGTGAAATTCCGAATGTGTCAGAAGAAGCTCTTCTGAATCTTGATGAGAACGGAATTATCCGTATAGGTTCAGAAATCGAAGCCGGCGATATAATGGTCGGTAAGGTCACCCCGAAAGGGGAAACAGAACTGTCTCCGGAAGAGAGATTGCTTCGGGCGATATTTGGTGAGAAGGCGGGTGATGTCAAGGATGCATCTTTGAAAGCGCCTCCGGGGATGAAGGGTGTTGTCATTAAAACATCTGTCTTTACCCGTAAAGAACGTTCTGAGGAAGCTAAAAAAGAAGAAAAAACCCAGACTGCTCAGATTAAACGTGATTTTAATAAGATTATTTTAGAAATTCAGAAGTTACGGAATCAGAAAATTGCTGAACTTTTAGATGGCCAGTCATCGAATACGATCCGCTCAGCGGTTGATAATTCTGTTGTCGTTCGAGCCGGACATAAGTTTAAAGCTGATTTCTTTGATGATTTCGATTTTGATAATACAATTGCACCGGAAGGTTTTTGTACCGATGACAATCTGAATAAACATGTCAATTCTGTTCTTGCTGAATCTGTTGAGATTATAAATCAGAAAAAGCTTGAGATGGAAGTTGAGATTGAAAAGATCGTCCGCGGAGCCGAACTTCCTCCTGGTGTTAAGCAGCTTGTTAAAGTTACAGTCGCAATCCGCAGAAAAATTTCTGTTGGGGATAAAATGGCCGGTCGCCATGGTAACAAAGGTGTTGTCTCCCGAATCGTACCGATGGAAGATATGCCGTATGATGCCGATGGTAATCCGGTTGATATCATCTTAAACCCTCTTGGTGTGCCGTCCCGTATGAACGTTGGGCAGATTTTAGAAACACACCTTGGCTGGGCTGCAGAAAGACTCGGAACAAAACTGGCTACTCCGGTATTTGAAGGTCCGACTATTCAACAGATTAAAGATAAGCTCAAAGAA
>QQUK01000145.1 GCA_008501655.1 Calditrichota bacterium | reverse complement strand
GTCATAGTGGCGATAAGTTTGACCTGGTTTTTGCTTCCGGATTCAGAATATCTGCCAAACGGTAACCAGAACTTTGTTTTTGGGTTTATGCTTCCGCCTCCCGGTTACAATATTGATGAAGTAGTTTCAATCGGTAAATCTATAGAAACTCAAATAGAAGATTTATATAATACTCCTGCTGATGAAGCTGAAGATCTACCTGGCGGTGGCGTTGATAATTTTTTCTTTGTATCATTCCCCGCTCAGGCGTTTATGGGATTGCGTTCCCGTGATCCAGCCCGCGCCAGAGAACTCGTTCCTGTTGCCAATCAGGCACTCTATTCTGTCCCCGGAGCCTATGGGTTTGCAAATCAAGCATCGCTTTTTGGACGCGGATTTGCCGGTACACGGTCTGTTCGCATAGATGTTACCGGTCCGGAGTTAAATCAGGTTCTGGGTCTTGCTCTGAGTGTATTCCAAAAAGTCCCGGCTGTCATTCCCGGTTCCAACTCACGACCGATACCGGCACTTGATTTAGGAAATCCTGAAGTTCAGGTATTACCGGATAAAGTTCGTGCAGCAGATGTCAATATGACTTCGAGTGATATCGGTCAAGCTATTAATGCTATCGTGGATGGTGCTATTGTCTCGGAATATTTTAATAACGGCCGTGAAATCGATCTGCTTATTAAAGGCGAATCATACTGGACTAACCATACGCAGGATATCGCCCAACTTCCTCTTGCTACACCGGATGGAAATTTAATTACCGTCGGTGATGTTGCCAATATCGTTCAGAAACAGGGTCCTATTCAGATTAATCATGTCGAACGTCAACGCGTTGTCTCGATTGAAACAACTCTTCCTGATGATATTGCCCTTGAAGCAGCGATGACGAAAATTGAAAATGAAATAGTCAAACCGCTTCGAGATGAAAATCAGGTTGGTGGTCTGTATGATATAAATCTGTCAGGTGCTGCTGATGATTTAACCAAACTTCGCAAAGAGCTGTTTACCGATTTTAACCTTGCAGTTTTACTTACCTATTTATTACTTGCTGCACTCTTCCAATCGTTTACTTATCCGCTGGTTGTGATGCTGACTGTTCCCCTCGCGACTTTTGGCGGTGTACTCGGTTTAAATGTTGTACAGCTTTTTGACCCGCTCCAGAAACTTGATGTTCTCACAATGCTTGGATTTGTTATCTTAGTCGGTACCGTTATCAACAACTCTATTCTGCTTGTATACCATGCAATCCAATCTATTCGTGAAGGAATGTCACCGCTTGACGCTGTTAAAGAATCTGTACGCGTTCGTGTCCGTCCGATTTTCATGTCTACTGCAACTTCAACACTTGGAATGCTTCCCCTTATTGTTATGCCTGGTGCCGGTTCAGAATTGTATCGGGGACTTGGCGCGGTAGTTGTCGGAGGTCTGGCCGTTTCAACGGTTATTACACTGATTTTAACACCGTTGATATTTACTTTGGCAATCGAAGGTCTTGAGAAGCTGAAAACTATCTTCAAATTTTCATCACCACTTGAAGAAGAACTCTCAGGCAGCAATTAAATCTTACAATAAATTATCTACAGAGGATTCCCATATCATATGATGGGAATCCTCTGCATAAAAATCTTTCATAAACAAATACGGTTCACCTAATATTTTAATCCAGAATGATTGCGACTTCGAGTATCCGCAATCAAGAACAAAATGTGTAATATGTCTGGATTTTAAATATAAAATCATAGATTCAAATAGTGTTGACCCGATTCTTTTCCCTTGATATAAAGGATTGACATATACAGCTTTGATTTCACCAAGCTCATCTGTGTGGTATTTTTTAATAACAGAATTCGGCGCACCGTATCCGATTGTTCCGACTATCTTACCATCCGACTTTGCTATAAGAAAATATTCATCAGAACCATTGCTTGCCAAATCTTTTTTTATCTGCTTAAGCTGATACTCGACTTCTTCAATATATTCATCGTAATGTGATTCATAGACTCCTTCAATTTTGAATGTCTCTGAAATAGTATAATCTAAATGTGTTCGAAGTTCATCAAGTTCTGATTCATCTGGTCTTACGATTTGTATCTTCATATTGTAAATAAAACATATAAAAACAGTTTAGGCAAGAAAGAGAAAAGGGACAGACTCTACAGCCTGTCCCTTTTCGGGGAGGGAGTGTGATTTTCTTAATTGACCAGTTCTGATTTGTTTTCTGACTCAGTTTTAGGTTGGGCAATAATTGAGAGTGAATGTTTGTCTGAGTCAATCATCAACAGATCGTTTGCTCCGAGTTTTCCGGAAAGTATCATCTTTGATAGTTCCTGGTAGAGCGTTTTATTGATATACCGTTTAACCGGTCTTGCACCAAATGACTGATCGTAGCTTGTCTCAGCGATAAACTCAGCAGCATCTTCTGTAATCCGCATTTCGATATTTTTATCTGCGAGTATCTTTTGAAGCATCGCTGTCTGTAAACGGACTATCGCTTTTATCTCGTCAATGGTTAACGCTGAAAACAGAATAGTCTCATCAATGCGGTTTAAAAATTCCGGCCGCATTGACTCAAGCATCCGGGCAAAAACATGCTTTTTCATGTCATCATAAATTTCAGCACGGTTACCGTCATTGATTTTAGCTGATTCCCTCTGAATATAGTCTGCACCGATGTTTGATGTCATAATCAGAATTGAATTTTTAAACGAAACTGTCCGGCCTTTATTATCGGTCAACCTTCCGTCATCCAAAACCTGTAGGAGGATATTGATGACATCAGGATGGGCTTTTTCAATTTCATCTAAGAGAATCACTCCATACGGTCTGCGGCGAACCTGTTCGGTCAGCTGACCGCCTTCATCATAACCGACATATCCGGGAGGTGCTCCCACAAGACGGGAAACAGAATGTTTTTCCATATATTCAGACATATCAATACGAATAGTTGCATCTTCAGAGCCGTAGAGATATTCTGCCAGAGCTTTGGCAAGCTCTGTTTTACCGACTCCGGTAGGTCCGAGGAAAATAAATGAACCGATCGGCCGATTCGGATTGGAAAGACCTGCCCGGGCTTGACGCACTGCATTGGAAACTGCTTCGACAGCTTCATGCTGACCGACAACCCGTTGATGCAGATTTTCTTCAAGATGCAGAAGTTTATCCGATTCAGATTCAGTCAGATGTTTCAAGGGAATCTTTGTCCACTTGGTGACGACCTCGGCAATCTCTTCTTCGGTGACAACTTCCTTGAGAAGTTGACGGTTCTCCTGAATTGCAATCAAAGCATTGGTATGTACCGTGAGCTGTTTTTCTTTCTCAGCTATATCACCATACTTTATTTTTGCAGCTTTCTCAAAATCAGCATTCCGTTCAGCTTCGTCAGCTTTATGATTGAGTTCTTCAACTTCAACTTTTAACTGACGGATTGCATCAACAGTCTGTTTTTCTTTTTGCCACTGCGAATGAATATCATCTCGCTGGATGTACAGCTCTTTTAATTCTTCCTCAATCGGTTTTAATCGTTCGGCAGCATCCTTTTCCCGTTTGACTCCTTGCTTTTCAATCTCAAGCTGACGGATTCTTTTTTCAATCGTGTCAAGTTCCTCAGGCATTGAATCGATTGAGATACGCAGGTCAGCTGCCGCCTCATCAATCAAATCAATAGCTTTATCCGGTAAGAATCGGTCGGCAATATATCTGTCAGAAAGTTTTGCAGCGGCGATAATGGCATCGTCGGAAATTTTAATACCATGGTAGTTTTCATACCGCTCCCGAAGACCCCGTAAAATAGAAATCGTATTTTCAACGGTAGGCGGATCTATCGTCACCGGTGCAAAGCGTCGTTCAAGAGCCGGGTCTTTTTCAACATGCTGACGAAACTCATCAAATGTTGTTGCTCCGATAAAACGGATTTCTCCGCGCGCAAGAGCCGGCTTGAGCATATTGGAAGCATCCATTGCTCCCCCAACAGCACCGGCACCTATGAGAGTATGCATCTCATCAATAAACAGAACGATCTGTCCGTCTGATTTTTCAACTTCTTTCAGTACAGCTTTGAGACGTTCCTCAAATTCTCCGCGGTATTTGGAACCGGCTAAAAGGGAACCGATATCGAGAGCAACAAGCTGACGGTCTTTGAGAGTTTCAGGGACTTCTCCGATCGCAATCTTTTGAGCAAGCCCTTCAACTACTGCTGTTTTACCTGTTCCCGGTTCACCAACAAGCACCGGATTGTTTTTGGTCCGGCGGGAAAGAATTTTTATCACCCGGCGGATTTCATCTTCACGACCAATGACCGGGTCAAGTTTTCCATCTTTTGCCATCTTCGTTAAATCTTTCGAGTACCGTTCAAGGACATTATACTTCGATTCCGGATTCTGGTCGGTTACGTTGGAGTTTCCCCGAATTGATTTGAGAACGGACAGAAGTTCATCTTTTTTTATTCCATGCGATTTGAGAATCTTTGAGGCATCGGATGAAACTTCATACAGAGCCAAAAGCAAATGCTCCACTGAAATATATTCGTCATTAAACTGTTTTAGTTCTTTTTCAGCTTTGGAAAAAACCTGGGATAACTCTCTTGAAGGATGTATCTGTCCACCTGATTGTTTAGGCAGAGAAACAATTACAGATTCGACATCTTTATGAATCTGACCTATTTCAATTCCAATCTTTTTAATTAACTTTGTTACAAGACCATCCTCCTGCTCTATTAATGAGAAGAGCAAATGCTCCGGTCGTATTTCCGGATTCCCGTATGTTTCTGCTAACTGTTGTGCTGTGGAAATAGCATCTATTGATCTTTGTGTAAAATTATTCATCATATATATTCTCCTTTTCATGTAGATATATAACAAAAGCGATGCCAAAAGATGTAATATGTTTTATATCAATAAGATAGCAAAAAAGAGCAATTACATTAAAATGTACAATATGACGTTGTGGCGGTAATAGTGACTTTCTGGCGGTATTGAATTGTCAGAACGGCTGACAACTCCCGCCATTCTGACTGTGTGGAAAGAAAAAATGCGGTCGATTGACCGCATTTTAATTGTATTTTATTGTATTTTTTTATCTGTTTTGTCAGTTTCTCATCATATTCAATAACTGATCTACATGAGGATTATCAGGGTTAACTGTTTTCAGTTGTTCTGCATATGATCTGGCATCAGCATAATCTCCAATATATACTGACATTTCAGCAAGCTGAGTTAGTAAAGCTTCATCATGCGGAGTCAATAAAAGAGCCTGTTTGAGATATTCCAAACCTTCGATCGATTTACTGACGGTATTAAAATAACCTCTGCCTATCTGTTTGAGTAATTTTGATTTTTCCTCACTTGTCAGATTCTCATCTTTTAGCTTTGCCATAGCACGCAACCGTTGCTGGTTTAACTGATAATGTACTTTACTGCTATCTTTATCATACAGATTTTTATAAAGTTTAGCTGCATCCTCATATAATCCGATAGCTTCATAAAGTGTAGCAGCATCGATATATGCATGTAGATCATTTTTATCGATATGGGTTGCTTTTTCATATAAGTCGGCAGCTTTTTTTAATCGTCCAAAATCAGCAGCATCTTCTAAATCAACTTCTCTCCAGATTGCCAGTGCTTCATCACATTCTTTGATTGGATGCGGGTCAATTGCATTAGCATCAGCCGGATGACCATAGCGGTCATTGCGCCAATTCCGATAGAGATTATCATCGGAAGCAAGCGATGCAAATAATTTCTGCCTTGCTAAAATCTGCGATGATTCCGGTTGAAGTTGTGCAAGTTTAAGATACAACTCGGATGCTTCTTGAACATAACCATGGTTTTCACAGATAGTTGCCAGATCTATAATTGGTTGAGTATCCGTAGAATCAATCTGAATAGCTCTCCGAAACAGCTTCACAGCTTCGAGAATCATTCCTTCATTATAAAATTGTCGGGCTAAACCCCTGATCAACGTTATATCGTCAGGAGTATAGTCAAGTTTTCTGTATAAGGAAATTTTCTGAAGCTGCCGGTCGACCGCTGTCAAAATTCTTTTTGACGGTGCTATTTTTTTGGCTTTCAGAAACATCGATGTTGCTGCATCATTGTTCTTTAAATACATCTCAACTGTGCCGAGGTTCATTATTGCAAAGGCATAATCCGGTTTTATCTCAAGTGCTTTTTGAAACTGAACTTTTGCCTCAGCATGTTCGCCATCCAGCATCATAATATTACCCAGCCAGTTGTGAGCGGTATAATCTTCCGGATGTTCTTTTAACCGTTCTCTGAAATATCGCTTTTTCTCCATACAATGATTTAAGTGATGGTCAACATTTGCATCTTTCATTCCGGCGTTGTCGGCTATTACCGCCGCTTCAGAATACCAGACGTTATTGGTTGTCAAAAATGCGACATTCATTCGTCTATTGATATCATCATACGCATTCATTTTTTCCACAAATCCTTCAGGGAGATTCTCAGGATTTTTCATGTAATTGACAATCGATTCCTGATAGCGGACTATATCCATACAGTTGTCAACTCCTTCGACACCCTGTTCGATATGGAACTGGGCATGGGGGAGATCGTCAGTAGAGACTTTATCAAATCCGGTAAGCATTTTATCAAGGGCATCTTCACCAAGTACAAAAAAGCTCAAAAACTTCTCGGGTGAATCAATGCCAAAATCCTTGAAGTCAGCATCATCATAAAGCGGTTCCAAACGTTTCTGTAAATCATAATAATCTATTTCAAGCCGTTCCGGTGTACCAAGCATCATCACCTGTGAAGAGCCGTGTATCACCCAGAATGATGCATGCGGGAAGACTGACTTAAACGTATTCAAAATGACTTTGATTGCATCTTTCGGTAACGGTATCAGTGCCCATTGACAGAAGACTCCACCCGGTTTCAGGCGGCTTTTGACAAGCTGATAAAATTCCTGTGAGTACAATGTCCATGAATCAAACATCTTTGGATTGGTTGCATCGGAGATAATCAATGAATACTTTTTGGAGTTCAGCAGGAGTTCGTTTCGTCCATCGTTAACTATCTGATTAAAGTTCGGTTGATTGAGAACATCAAGATTCTCCCGGGTGTATGCTTTACCGACCCCCTGAATGTCCGGATTGAGATCAACGACATCAAGAGAGTTTACATTCCGTGCGGTTGCACCGGCTGACATTCCAGCTCCAAATGCAACCATCAATGCATCATCAGGGTTGTCATGTACAAGGGTCGGGAGCAAACCCAGCATTTTGAAAAGCTGGACATGCCAAATTCTGGAGGAAGCTTCATTGACTGCATTAAGGTGAAAATCTTTATAACCGAGTTTTTTGAAATCATATACAAGGACATTTGCGATACGTCCCTCTTTATAATATGCGATATCTGCATTCGGATGAGCCTGTTGGAACAATGATTTAAACAGATTATCAGGAGTTGGTACTACCATAACAACAATAACCAGTACAAGACCGGCAGCCCAGCCGATCCGGCCAGGTGATTTTGCAGTTGAAATCAGTGGTAAAAATCCGGCAAGCATGTTTAAAGAGGCTACAATGATAATCCCCAAATGCAGACCGACAGTTGGTAAAATAATAAATCCGGCTGTAAATGCTCCCAGAATCGCACCGACTGTATTCGATGAATAAACAGTTCCGACTGAAGTTCCCTCTTTGTTTACACCGCGGCGGCAAATCTGTATGGCAAGCGGAACTGCTACACCCATCATTATTGTAGGTCCGATCATAATGACCGAAGTCTTCGCAAGAGTCAGAGCTTCATTGAAATTGTTAAACAATGATGCGTGAAGCATCTTAAATATAAATGGAGTCAGATATGATATAGCAGCGATACCGATTTGTAAAAATGCAAAAAGAGCAACCTGCTGTTTTATTTTTATCAGATACTTTGCATACAACAGCGAACCGACTGCTATACCTACTAAAAATGTTGCAAGTATCGCTGTAAATGAATAGATATTATTATGTAAAAAGAGATTGAGCATCCTTGTCCAGAAAACTTCATACGCTAATGCACAATACCCGGACAAAAAGATTCCAACAAGAACAAGGCGGATAGTTCCTTTACCGTATTTTTTCTCATCTTCAAATGTATCATTGGTCTTTACTTCTTTCAGACGCATATCGTCAGCACGAACAATCGGGTTTTTACCCAAAAACCAAGCTACAACTCCAACTCCTATATTTATTACAACTGCAACCATGGTGGTGTTATACATACCTAAAATTCGAAGGAGAAAATACCCACAGGCTAAAGTACCAACTACAGCGCCTACCGTATTCATACCATAAAGAAAACCGGTTTGACTTCCTATTTTATCATTTTCCGAAGTAAACTTTTTAATCAGAACCGGTAGAGTGCCCCCCATAAGGAACGTCGGAATACCGATAAGCACAAAACAGACAGCAAAACGGCTTAAGTTGAGTAATATAATATTCCCTTCAAAGGTATGATAGAGCAATTCATAGACCGGAGTGAACAGATCCAGAAATAGAGGAAACAGTAATGCAAATAAACCTATCCCTACTTCGAGAATTCCATAAACAGTTAAAAGAGGACGCGGGGTTTTATCGATATACTTACCTAAAAAATAAGATCCGGCTGCAAGTCCTCCCATAAATGCGGAAAGAACTGTTGCTGTTGCAAGCATCGTATTACCGAAAACAAGCACAAGCATACGTGTCCAGACGATCTGATAAATAAGCCCCGAAACTCCTGATAAGATAAATAAAAGATAGATTAAATATTTAAAATCTTTCTTTTCAGCCATAACAAACCTCACATAAAACAGAACCCATACAGTATTATATTATTTCTGTTTGAATATACATAGAAACTCCCAAAGTCCAAGAGAAAAATTTCACAATCTGTCAAAAACACATTTTGATTAACATCAGCATTAAACCACTATCTCATTGATAATTATTGACTTATAATTTATTATAAAATTTGAACAATTATCATCTCCTTACGTTTCATAACATACATAAGTAGTGTAACAACTTTTATTGCTAAAACCAGAAAGTTGGTATATTTTTGGATCGTAAAATGAATACAAACAAACATCATATCGTGATTGTCGGCGGGGGGTTTGGCGGACTCTGGGCGGTTCGAGCTCTAAAACAGGAAGATGTCCGCATTACCCTGGTCGATAAACGTAATTTTCATCTCTTCCAACCGCTTCTTTATCAGGTTGCTACCGGTGGTCTTTCCCCCGCTGATATTGCATCACCTATCAGGGGTATTTTGTCAAATCAGAAAAATGTCTCGGTTCTTTTAGATGAAATGATCGGCATAGATAAAGAAAAACAAGAACTGAAACTTAAAAAATCGAATCTTTCCTATGACTCACTGATTATAGCAACCGGTTCTGAGAATTTCTATTTTGGTAATGATGACTGGATGCAGAACGCTCCCGGATTAAAATCGCTTGAAGATGCCCTTGATATTCGAAACAAGATTTATAAAGCATTCGAGCAGGCTGATTGTGAGACAGATGATGAAAAGAGAAAAAGGCTCATGACGTTTGTCATTATCGGCGGTGGTCCGACCGGTGTTGAACTTGCAGGAGCATTGTGTGAGATTGCTAAAATTACCTTACGGGATAATTTCAGTAATATCGATCCGGCTGATGCTCAGATTATCGTCGTTGATGGGGGTAATGAAATTCTTCAGGAGTTCCAACCAAAACTCCGTACGAAAGCACATGACTCATTATCAAAACTCGGTGCAAAAATTCTGACAAACACTTATGCTCAGAGTATCGATGAACAAGGCGTGAGTGTCAAAGAAGGAGTAAAAACATATCGGATTGACTCAGCAAACGTCATCTGGGCGGCTGGGGTTAAACCATCCCCTGTCGGTAAAATGCTGATAACTGATGATTCACAACTCGACAAGCGACATCGGGTCAAAGTATCCAGTGAGCTCACTCTCCCGGGTTATGATAATATTTATATCATCGGTGACCTTGCTTACTCAGAAGATGCAAAAGGAAACACCCTCCCCGGAACAGCACCGGTTGCAATGTCGCAAGGACGATATACCGGAAAACAGATTATAGCAAAACTAAAAAAACAATCGATAAAGCCGTACAAATACCATGATAAAGGGAAAATGGCTGTTATCGGTCGCGCAACCGCTATTTGTGAACTGGGCTGGGCAAACTTCTCAGGTTTCCCGGCATGGCTCCTTTGGTTGTTCATTCATCTGATGTATCTTGTTGAATTTGATAACAGACTGATTGTATTTATTCAATGGGGCTGGAATTATATGACCCGTAACCGCGGGGCACGATTGATCACTTACAGTTCAGATTCAAAAGAGAATCAATGATTCACCTCAAAGAACTGACGAACCCATCGATCGACATTATTTTTTTTCACTTCTGACCGCATCAATCTCATTCGTCTTTCTTTTTCCTCATCCGACATTCTAAATGCTTCATAAATCTGTTCAGCTGTCCTGTCGATATCAAACGGATTGCAGAGAATGGCACCTTTACCAAGCTGATCGGCAGCACCGGCAAACTCTGAAAGCATCAGAACACCTTTATTATCTATTGAAGATGCACAATACTCTTTGGAAACAAGATTCATACCATCACGAAGCGGAGTCACCAATGCAATATCCGCTGCTTTATAATGTCCGACAAGACGAACTCTGTCGAGCGTGTTAAATTGATAATGTATCGGAACCCATCCTGATGTCGAGAACCGTCCGTTTATCCGGCCAAGAAGCTGTTCCAATTCGTCACGAAGGTTTTGATAATCGGGAACATTTAACCGTGATGGAATCACCACCTGGAGAAGGGATATCTCTCCGCGGACATCCTCATGTTTCTCTAAGAGTTTTTCAAATGCTAAAAAACGCTGAGGGATTCCTTTGGTATAATCCAAACGGTCGAGACCCAGAACTAAAAACTTCGCATTGATATTTTCTTTCAGATACCATGCTGTGTCTGATGCTTCCTTAGATTTGGAAACATCATTGAACTCATTGAAGTCAATCGAAATAGGATAATAACCGATTACCGTTTTCTGATCATTATATGTTATGTATGATTTTGTGCGCTTGTTTATAATCCTCGCTTCGGGAATCAGCCATTTCACACAGGAAACAAAATTCCGCTTATCAACCGCTGTCTGAAATCCGATGTGGTCGTATGCTAAAAACCGTTTGATAATCGTTTGATTTCTTGGCAACCGCCTTAAAAGATCCACCGAAGGGAATGGAATATGTAAAAAGAAATTTAACTTGGTTTTAATCTGAAGATCGCGAAGTTCTGAACCGACAAATATCAACTGGTAATCATGAATCCAGACATTATCATTTTCTGTTATATTTTTTGCTATCGTCTCAGCAAATTTCCGGTTAACAACTTTGTAGCGTTCGTATTCTTCAAGAACAAACGAAAACTGTCCGATGAGGTCATGAAACAACGGCCATATCGAACGATTTGAAAAACCGCGGTAATACATCGCAATATCTTCTTCGGTTAGTCCAACCGGCAGAAGTGAAAATGAAGCTTTATTACTATATTCTTGTAAGAGTTTGTCAAAAGGAACATCAATATTACAGCCGGGCCAGCCAAGCCATGCACCTTTTGTCCGTTTGATAATCGGTTTGAGAGCCGTTATGAGACCTCCGGCACCCGGTTCAACCGTATAGCCGATTTTTTCATCACCAGATATCGATACGGGCAATCTATTTGAAACAACAACTAAGCGTTTTTCTGAATCATTCATACTGTTAGTATAGCCAATGTATACTGAATTGTAAATTATTTAACTTTTTTATTTCTGAACACTCTCTAACCATCTATCTAAAAACTCGTATAACTCTTCCGGTGGTGTAATGCGAATATCAGCATAAGTTTTCCGAATATTATGATTTACATAGACTTTTAAACCACAATCTCCGAGAGCTTCAAACGCATCTTCATCTGTTAAATCATCGCCTAAATAAGCAATTGCTGCATTTGACACGTCATTTTCAGCTAAGATTTTTTTTACTGCATTCCCTTTATTGACAGATAATAATTTAAACTCAATACCTCCGTCAAAGTTATGCATCTCCATTCCAAGAGATTTGATTTCCGGATTCCATCTTGTTTCAATAGCT
>QQUK01000306.1 GCA_008501655.1 Calditrichota bacterium | reverse complement strand
CGGATATATGAACTTTAGCAAGACCAAAATCCATAAGTTTGGCGCCATCTTTGGTCAACATCACATTAGCCGGTTGGATATCTCGATGGATGAGTCCCTTTTGGTGTGCGGTATCAAGTGCCGATGCTATCTTTATGGAAATATTGAGTGTTTCTTCATAAGACATCTGACCCTTGGCAAGTCTATCAGCAAGCGTTTCACCTTCTATATACTCCATAACCAGAAAATCATAACCGTCTTCTTTTCCAATATCATACAGCGTGCAGATATTGGCGTGATTCAACGATGAAATCGCTTTTGCTTCTCTTTCAAACCGTTGTTTAAAATCCGGCATTCCAGCAACTTTGGCAGGTAGGATTTTTACTGCGACAATGCGGTCAAGCCGTGTGTCCTGTGCCTTAAAGACCTCACCCATTCCACCGGCACCGGCTTTTTCAATAATTTTATACGGTCCTAATGATTTACCAGCTTCTAAACTCATACAATCTCTCTACTATTTGTTTATAAATTCCTGTTTATAATTTTGAACCAGAATTATCTTATTATCATTATTTGAACTGAAATTTTCAAAGGTTAAGAATCTTTGATCATCATTATACGGTTTATAAAATTCACCCTGGGTAACAGGGTTCAGGGTAAAAAGAGTTTGTGTTTTACCAATTTTTATAAACGAGCCGGTATCATCGATTTCGGTTTCGAGTAATTGATTTTTTTTGTTTATATGATAGAGTAAAGTACCGTCGCTATTCCATCGTGGCATGTTACCTTCACCTTTTGAAACCTGCCATTTTCCGGATGGAGTCGGATAGGTTGTAATATATACAATTTGTTCATTATCTTCGAATTCCAGATATGCCAGCCATTTTTTGTTTGGTGATACAGCACCCCACCCGCAGTTAAGGGTAGAGTCAAATATCATATTTTTTCTTCCAGTTTCCACATCAACGGAGTATAAATGTGATGAATTTGATGTAAACTCCTGACAAATGACTTCTTTTCCATCAGATGTTATTGAATTTGGGATCATACCATTAGCGTCAGTTTTAACTAATAACGTTTCCGGATGTATACCGCTCGCATGTTTTTTATAAATAAAAAATTTATTATTAACTGTATCACCATTATCAGAAGTATAGACTATATATTCACCATCCGGTGTCCAAAACGGTAATCCTTGACGGCTATCGCCAAAGGTAAATCTTGTTTTTACTTTGCTGTTAAAATCATAAAACCATACAGCAGAATTATCACTATTCACTTCATTATGAGTCATAACAATATTTTGTTCGTCAGGTGAAAAATCAGCTGAAAAATAATTATCACCGCTTAAAACAGTATCTATTTCAATCTTTCCCTTTGAACGAATCAACAACATAGAACCATCGGTTGCAACACCCTGTTCATATATCAGGTCAGAATGCATTGAAATAGTGAAAGAACCTTTGTTATAAGCTCTGGCAAAGAGAACTTCCTCCGCCACCGGGAACGGGTCACCGATTGTTTCAAGAGAGGATTCATCAAACTCCTGTACCATCAGAAACGATTCACGCATATAGTAAATATACCCATCTTCATAGATTGCATTTGATTTGGCTAAAAAGAGTCTTGTAACGGATGGATCCTCTATCGAGCTCAGACAGATAGCATCTTTTTCACCGCCATCACCTCCCTGCACTCTTGAAAAGTATAAAAAATGCTTTCCATCCGGCAGAAAATAAGGAAACCGTTGTGAATTCTCGACAATTGATGTATCCATTTCAGTAACAGCTGCCGGTTCTCCACCGGCTGCAGAAACTTTATGAATCGGATCATTAATCCCTCGCGAAAAGATGATGACATTATCGCTGTTCCAGCTTCCACCTCGTGCCCTGTCAGAAGTTTCACATAAGGTTAACACCGGACCGCCTATTGCAGGTAATTTTTTCATTTTCCCATCTGCAAAAAACCCAATCTGTTTACTGTCAGGTGACCAGAAAGGGTACAGAGCTCCTTCGGTCCCTTGCAGTTGTACAGCTTTTAAAGAATTCAAAGGACGAACCCAGAGCATCTCTTTTTTTGTTGTAGAATCTTCAGCAAGATACACTAATTTTGAACCATCCGGTGAAATAGAAAGATGTCCACCGCCACTTGATTGAATCGTAGTCTCATCATTTGCGGTAATGAGAGAACGAACTGTTTGACCTTGGGGAGCATCATTCGTTAAATAGAGATAACCAAAAACAGATGATATGATGAAGAAACAGAGCATTGCAGCCATGATGATCGTTTCTCTGGTAGAACGATTCTGCGGTATCAAACCATGTCCCTGGGAACCTATTTTACCGTCAGCGATCCATTGGAGGGACCGTTTTAAATCAGCAACCGACTGCCAGCGTTGTTCCGGGTCTTTCGCTATACACTGTGAGATAGTCTGTTCAAGAATCGGAGGGAGCAATGGTGAAATCTCAGAGACCGATCTCGGTTCTTCTTTTAGTATTGATGCTATCAGGGAAGCTTGCGAACCGCCACCAAATGCTTTGGCACCTGTTGCCATTTCATACATCGTTGCACCAAATGAGAAAATATCAGAACGGGTATCAGCTTCGGAACCTTCAAGCTGTTCCGGCGCCATATACTGCATCGTTCCTAATAATGTCCCCACGCCGGTTAGCGGTGTCGTTTGAGTAATTGACTGGACACCGGGGGCGGAATTATCCATCTGAATTTTAGCCAGACCGAAATCAAGAAGTTTCGTTCCGGTTTTCGTTAACATGATATTCCCCGGTTTTAAATCCCGGTGAATCAATCCCTGCCTATGTGCTTTATCCAATGCATCAGCTACCTGAATAGATATCTCCAAAAACTCTTTCATCTGAACCGGACCTCGTTTGATTCTGTCCGCCAGTGTTTCCCCTTCGATAAATTCCATTACCAGATACTGCAGACCATCCTGTTCTCCGACATCATAGAGGGTGCATATATTCGGATGGTTCAGTGACGAGATTGTTTTTGCTTCCCGTTCAAACCGTTGTTTGATATCATCATTTAAAGCAAATGTTGCCGGGAGAACTTTAATAGCAACGATGCGATCAAGGCGGGTGTCCTGTGCTTTGTAAACTTCGCCCATGCCGCCGGCACCGGCTTTTTCAATAATCTTATAAGGTCCTAAAGTACGACCTGTTTCTAAACTCATATATTTACTTTCAATTAATCTTCTAGTTCAGCATTCCAGTTTGTAACTAAAACAATTTGTGATGTTGCCAGTCTGTTAACATTTTGATTCACCAAAAACTTCTGGCTGCTGTTATAGACTTCATAGACGTTCCCCGGTCTTACACCATTGACAGAAAAAAGAATTTCGACCTTACCAACTTTAAAAGTAGAACCAGACCCGTCAACCTCAGCAACACAGATATTATCTTTGTTATCTAAATAGAATAACTCACTTCCGTCTGAAGACCAATGCGGGCGGTCACCTTCTCTCAGAGAAACCTGCCATTTCCCGGATGGTTTCGGAAAAGTTGTCACATACACTTCCTCTTTACCGGATTCATCAGAGCCATAAGCAATCCATTTTCCGTTTGGTGAAACGGTAGCACTGTATTCATTATAACTACCTGTCAAAACAGAAACAGTATCATACGGTTGTTCTGTCGAAATAGCTAAGACATCCCAATTGTCAGGAGAAATCTCAATACCGGCTATTAAATACATTCTATCATTTGTCCAGTCATCCAACCAAATATCTTTATCATGCGTAAAAACCAATCTTGCTTCTTCTACACCGGAAACGCTTTTAATGTATATACCTATTTTCTTATCTCTGTCAGAGCGGAAAGCTATATGAGAACCATCTGGAGACCATAATCCACCGGCATCGAATGCAGAATCAAATGTAAATCTCGTTTTAATGCCGCGGTTTATATCTCTTATCCATAAATCTATATTTGAAATAGAAAGGTCATTCATTGTAACACATACAGACTGTTCATTTGGTGACAAACTGAAAGCACCTTGTAGTTCCTGTTCGCCCAGTGTATCAAGTTCTCTTCCGGTACGGTCAAACACTATAAGATTTGAACCGCTATTAATTTCACCGGTTCTATAGACAAGAGTACCATTTTCAGATAAAGTAAATATTGCTCTGCTCCATGCATCGACATAAGATACATTTTCCGCTATTGGAAAAGCATCTCCGGTTAACTCAAGAGATGATTCATCAAACGGCTGCGCCATAAGAGATCTCTCCCTTTGAAACAAAATATATCCGTTTGCATATTCAACTGTTGATTTTGCCGGAATAAGTCTTGTAAAACTGTCAGAATCAAGAGAACCAATACAGATCGCGTCATCTTCACTACCCGAACCGGATCCGGTTCTGGCGTAAAAGAGAAAATGTTTTCCATCCGGTAAAAATTTTGCCCAGCGATGTGTGATATCACTTTTTGTCGTGTCAAGAGTGGTAACAGGTAAAGATTCACCACCGGCTGCAGAAACTTTGTGAATTGGTCCTGATGATGCCGGTGTAAAGATTATAATATCATCTTTGTTCCAGCTGCCGTCACGTCCATTCGTTGCATCGCATATCGTTAATGCCGGACCACCGGTAGCGAGAACTTTTTTTAATTTTCCATCGATAAAAAATGCTACATATCTGCTGTCAGGCGACCAAAACGGTAACATTGCATTTTTACTGTTGGGGATTGGAAGAGCCTGCAATGAGTTAATCGGACGAATATATAACTGTGATTCTAAATTTGCTGTATCAATCGACACAAAAGCAAGTTTTTCACCGTTCGGGGATATTGCAAAATGCCCCCCTGCAAATTCATCAAAATCAGTCCCAACCGGCGGTAAGATATAGGACATTGATTTATGTTTTATCTCAGATAATCTTTCCCAATAAAAATATGATACAGATACCAGCGCCAGAAAGAATACAATCATCCCGATCATCGTTATCGTCTCACGGGTTGAACGGTTCTGAGGTATCAAACCACTCTTGGTTGTTATCTTTCCTTCAGAAATCCATTGCAGTGACCGTTTTAAATCACCGGCTGACTGCCAGCGTTGATCGGGGTCTTTAGACATACATTGAGCGATTGTCTGTTCAAGTATCGCCGGGAGCGATGGCTGTATCTCAGATACCGATCGAGGTTCTTCTTTAATAATTGATGCAATCAAAGTCGCCTGAGATGAACCAGAAAATGCTCTTGCACCCGTCGCCATCTCATACATTACCGCCCCAAAAGCAAATATATCGGAACGGGCATCAGCTTCTTTACCTTCGAGTTGTTCCGGAGCCATATACTGCATCGTTCCGAGCAATGTACCGATACCGGTCAAAGGTGTTGTCTGAGTAATCGAATGAACTCCGGGAGCGGAGGAATCAAGAGATACTTTGGCAAGACCAAAATCGAGCAGTTTCGCACCGTTTTTGGTCAGCATGATATTTCCCGGCTTTAAGTCACGATGGATTAAATTCTGCTTATGGGCTTTATCGAGAGCATCGGCAATCTGAATTGCGATATCCAGAAGCTCTGCCATCGGAATCGGACCCCGTTTGATTTTCTCAGCGAGGGTTTCCCCTTCGATAAATTCCATAACAAGATACTGAAGACCTTTTTCCTCACCGACATCGTAGAGGGTACAGATATTCGGATGATTCAGCGATGAAATGACTTTTGCTTCCCGCTGAAAACGGGCTTTGATATCGTCATTTAGAGCAAATGTAGCCGGCAGGACTTTGATGGCGACCGTCCGGTCAAGCCGGGTGTCCTCTGCTTTGTAAACTTCGCCCATGCCTCCGGCACCGGCTTGTTCAATGATTTTATATGGCCCCAGTGTTTGTCCTGCGTTAAGAGACAAATGTACCTCTTTTGGCTTCAATTAATTAGAGGACAAATATAGAGATTTTAGGTCTTTTATACAAGTATTTTTTACGAAAGGGGATAGGAGGAGTTTGGTATAAAATCTATTTGGCAAATAAGCTCAGGATTTGGTGGTAACGGAATTATTCAATTCGAGTATTTTTTATTTCCTTTAACTTGAGATAAAATCGAATCTGGGCTAAAATAAAAACTGCCATTATTATTAAGCCTGGGATAACCAAAAGAATGAATCCTCCAAGGGTGAGAAGAAACCCAAGAATGGATAGTTGTAGATAAGATACAACATGACCCTTCATTAGTCGAGCTGATTCATTAAAAACATTAACAATCCCGCGTTCCATTTCATCCATAGCAACGAACCAAAATAACACAAACCGGATAAAGATTAAAAATATGATAGCTGCATTACAAAAAACAAAGAAATATATCTCGAAGAATTCTGAGTAAAATAGATTTCCCGACAGAAATTCTGGAGAAAATAATAGATTTCCAAATATGTAGAGAAAACTGGGAAATAATAATATCCCCACAATTAATGTTGATAACCAGTAAACACCCATCGTCATACCATATCTATCAAACCCTTTGAACAAATCGCCGACTCTTGGGTTGGAATCGCGCGCTGCATTTAAGAGAAACAAAATCCACCCACCAAGGAGAGGTGGCATAATAGCTATGCTTACGAACATTCCAATCATCGTAAATTGAATCAAAATAGTGATGGCAAAAAAGACAATAAAGCCACCCATAAGAATTAAGAAATGCTTTTTAAACATCTCCCAGCCCTCTTTGATACACTCTATTATACTAATTTCAACATTAATATTTGTTGTTGCTACATCATGACTTCCGGGTGTTGTCATACTACCTCCGCATTTATAAATAATTTCCTCTCTACATCCCCTCAACACACCTGGCGATTAATTCACGCAACTTCGGTTCTGCTTCACCGGCAATTTTGATGACCTCCTCGATTGAACAGGGATGCATATTATCCGGCAGACCCATATCAGTGATAATCGAAAATGCGAGGACTTTGTTTCCCTGATGATGGGCTGCAATCACCTCCGGCACCGTCGACATTCCGACCGCATCACCACCAAGAATCCGGAACATCCGGTATTCCGCCGCCGTCTCCAAACATGGTCCGGTCAACCCGATATAAACACCCTCCTGAATATGCAGATTCTGTTTGAGCGCTGTTTCACGGGCAAGACCCAAAAATTCCTTATTGTACACTTCGTACATATCCGGAAACCTTGGTCCCATATTATTATCATTCGGCCCGATCAGCGGTGAACCGGGGAAAAAATTGATATGGTCTTTGATAAGCATAATATCACCCGCTTTGAAATTCGGGTTCAGCCCGCCGGCTGCATTGGAAGCAATCAGCGTTTTCATACCGAGCTCTTTCATCACCCACACCGGAAAAACAATCTGCTTAAATGAATAGCCTTCGTAAAAATGAAACCGCCCCTGCATACAGATAACTTTTTTACCACGCAGAGTACCGAACAAAAGTCGTCCGGCGTGCGACTCGACCGTCGAAGTCGGGAAATGGGGAATATTTTCATACTCAACCGTTCCGGCAAGTTCGATACCATCTACTAAAGAACCAAGTCCGGTGCCGAGAATAATACCGATCTCCGGTCTGAAATCGATTTGTGATTTGATATATTCGGTTGCTTCTTTGATATTATTGTGCAATTGTTGGATAGTTTCCATTTTTCACTCGATATTTTTAAGTTCGTTTTTGACAAAGACAAATATAATCATTTTATTGTTCAAGTCAGCAAAAATTTCGTCGGGAAAGGGTTCCCGACGACGCGATTCAATAGCAGGTGTAAACCAGGAGCTATTTACAGTGACTTGCGAGCATTGAGACTGACTGTTAGACATGATTTCCGTGACTTGTGAGTCTTCAGACTGACTGATAGACATGACTTCCGTGACTTGTGAGTCTTCAGACTCACAAGTAAACCTTTTGAATCTGAAGATTCAAAAGGCACAAGTGTATCTGAAGATTCAAAAGGCACAAATGTGAAACAGCAGGTATAAATGTAAATGGCAAGATAAATGAGTAAAATATGATTAAAAATATAATTTTCGATTTAGACGGACTTTTAGCCGATACCGAACGGCTGCATATCAAATCGTATGTCCAGGCATTTACCGATCACAACATTGAATTAACTCCCCAAAAATATCAGGAACATTGGATTCGCAACGGTTTAGGAGTCAAAGAATATATCGCACAGTTTAATCTTCCCTACACTGTCGAAGAACTGCATAATCACAAACATCAGATATTTCTGGAATATGCTAAGACCGATTTACTCCCGATGCCATTTGCCAAAGAGTTACTGGAATTGGTGAAAAATGATTTCCGTCTGTTTGTCGCATCAAACTCTTATATGAAAAATGTAAAGATGGTTTTGTCTCAATTAGATATGCTCGATTACTTTGAAGCACTCGCTGCCCGTGAGACAGTTCCAAACCTGAAACCGGCACCGGATATTTATTTGTATCTTGCTGAGGGATATAACTTCAATCCGGATGAAACTGTTGTGCTCGAAGACGCCCAAAAAGGTATCGATGCTGCCTATGCAGCCGGCATGAAATCGATTGCAGTTCCGACTCAGTATACATCGGACAATGATTTTTCCAAAGCGGATGCAATAGTCAATTCTCTTGAAGATGTTACTATTGTAATACTTAAGAAGTTGTAATGTTATTTTTTAATACTCAATAAATTTCAATCTGTTGATGTAAAATGATAAAAAATATAATATTCGACTTAGATGGACTATTAGCTGATACGGAACGGTTACATATTAAAGCTTATAGACAAACAATGAAAGAGTTCAGTTGTGAGCTATCAACTGAAAGTTATCAAAGTCATTGGATTCGCAAGGGTCTTGGAATTGAAGAGTACATCGAAAAACACAAGTTAAATCTCAACCCCAAAGAAGTACACAGTCGAAAATTGATAATATACTGGAATTTGTTAGATACAGAGCTTAAACCGATGCCGTTTGCATATGATGTACTAAAAAATTTAAGAGATAATTATCGCTTATTTTTAGCTTCAAACTCAATTTCAAAAAATGTTAACAAAGTAATAAAAAACTTAGATATGAAACATTTTTTTGAAAATATCGCTTTCAAAGAATCAGTGAAAAGGTCAAAACCTTTTCCAGATATATTTTTGTATCTTTCGAACGAGTACAATCTGATTCCGGATGAAACTGTTGTACTCGAAGACGCCCAAAAAGGTATCGATGCTGCCTATGCAGCCGGCATGAAATCGATTGCAGTTCCGACTCAGTATACATCGGACAACGATTTTTCCAAAGCGGACATAGTTGTTGAATCACTTGGTGACATCACAATAGAATTAATCAAACAACTTTAATATTTTTAATACATAAATCCAATATTCGCTGATATGAGAGAGTAATACTTGTTAAATATCTCTTCATCACTATCAAAGTTGTTATAAAACGAAGTTTTAAAATTCAGATAAAACTTACTATCCCGATTGTACACAACCTGAAAGCCAAATTCAATAAGTGACTGGGTAGTTGTAATCGTTCGTGAAGGTAAAAGAAATGTTATCGTAGTAACATTATTGGCGTTTAATAGTACTTTTACATCTGTATTTTCTCTCTTAGCATGAAAAAAACCGATTCCAGCACCTATATAAGGACGAATCCCGACAAATGATTTCACAAAATAAACTGTCTTCAAGTGAGCTGTAAAAGTTGAGTAATCAAAATCAAAAAAGATAAGGTTTTTATCAAATACATTTTTATACTTAAACTTTGTATAGACAATCTCACCACCTAAAGCAAAATGGTCCGATACGTGAGAAAGAATCTCACCAGATAGACCCGCAGTTTTATCTTTTGGTACAGATTCAACGTTAACAAAAGTAGTAAACCCTTCCCTGGAAACATCAAGCCTGAAATTATCATGTGCCGGTTGTGAAACAGATTTTAACCCTAAAGAGACAAACAGTTTTTTCTCAATCTTTTCTTTCCGTTTCCAGAGAAACTCCTGATCATCGATTCTTTTCTGCTGGCTTGTGGCATTCTCTTTGAGAGTATTCAAACTATCCTGATTCTGAATGAGAGTAATATTATTACCCGCATCAAAACTGTTTTCTTCAATCAAACTGATTACTTCAGGATAACTTTCCTCGTTATAGAGTGCCTGTGCTTTTTTATATATAATTTTACTTTGAGCAAGTTGTGATTCGATATTTTGATTTCTGAAATAGTCGGCTATAAAATAATATTTACATGCTTCAATGTAATCCTGTTCATCGGCATATGTAAGAAACTTCCGGTAGCATTCCGATGCACGTTCTCCCGCAAAAGTTTTAGCAAATGAATTTGCTTCAGCTTTTTTACCGGTTATAAAATTCTGAAGCATTTTGGGGTCATTTGGATCAATTAAAGCCTTAAAAGCGAGCAAGCGTTCATATTTTTCAACTATTATAGTATCATATTCAGTAAAGTTTTGTGATTCAGATGTTTGAAAGTTCTGCAGTTCAATCTTCAATTTATCAAAATCCCCGGTAAACAATAAATTATCAAACTGATTATAATTACTTTCAAATTGTGAAGCAGCCAGTGACAGGCTGAAAATTAAAATTATCAAAGTTGTCAGAATGAGTTTTTTCATACACTCCCTCAAATCAATATCAATTTCATTTTATAATATTATAAAAATCTGAATAATATTTCAAGCGAATAATATATCAAAGTATCTTTATTAAGATGATGTTGACAATCGTATGGAAATCCACAATATAAGACTATGTTACACCGTATAGTCATAACCGGAGCCCCGGCATCGGGGAAAACTCTTTTTTTTGAACGGTTAAAAAATGACCGGGATTTTTCCGGTTTCATCTTTTTCGAAGAACTCGCCCGTCAGCTTTTGGAAGAGAATCCTGACTATCGCAACAACTGGCCCCTTCTCCACAGAGTCATCTATAAAAAACAGGTCGAACGGGAAGATAAATCAGCCGGTCAATCATTTGTCAGCGACCGGGGGACGATTGATGCATTTGCTTTTCACCCGGAGACAGTAACAGATGTCAATACTACAATTGACAAAGAATACAGTCGATACACAGATATTATTCTGCTTGAAAGCTCAGCGCGGCTTGGTGGTGCATTCTACAAAAAAGATAAAATTCGTCTGGAAAGTATCTCCGATACTATTTTTATCGAGGAAAAACTGCTTTCGGTCTGGTCAGATCATCCAAATTTCCACATTATAAAAGCTCAAAGCTCAATTGAACAAAAATATTCGGAATTTTATCAATATATAAAGAGTATAATCTCAAAGAGCAAAATTTAACAAATGATTGAATTATTCGTCTAAATAGTATATAGTTCGAGAAATGAAAACGCAGGAAGGATTTATATGTCTAATAAAAAAGTGATAATAACTCTCATTACAGCATTTTTATTGATATCCACGGCTGTTTTTGCCAAATCAGATTTATCCAAACAATTTAATAATTACTACAACGCCCTCGATGCTGACATGATGAACCATGACGCCGAGCATTTTACCATAACTGATTTTACTTATACAAAAGATTTAGCCAATATACATTTTATAAACGGAGACCTGTATCTGCTCCGCTATATAAATGAACGGCCGACAACAGCTTTGTTTATCGGTGAAGGCAGGGTTGATATTAATGTTCCATCAGAAGCCGAAAGAAACGCCCTTGAATCAGTTTCCGGTAAAAATTCTGTTGCAGAAGACTTTAAAGTCTGCATCATCCGTTTTGCCGATGATTTTGATCTGGTTGTCAAAGAAAAATTCACACCGGAAGTTTTACAAATTTCCTGGGATGTGTATAATACAATTAAAGAAGAACAAGCTGATTTCTTTTTTAAACCGATAATCAATCATACTTACGATAACTATTTTGAACAGACACGTTCAATATTCGAACGAAACGCAAAGGGACTGTTCTGGATTGATTTTAACCGGTATAACTTTTTATACGACCCGAACAGACCTTTTCCGGTTGAAGTTGGTTATGAATTTGAACCAAACGATTTTGCTATGACATATCCGGTTGCACTTCCTGCAGATCTTACAACCGAGCAGTCAAACTTTGATTTATCCACAGCTAACTATCAGACAACACCACTTGGTTATACTCCTGATATATATTTAACCGGTCTCGACGGTCAGAGAATCGACTCAGCACGACCTGATATGCAG
>QQUK01000177.1 GCA_008501655.1 Calditrichota bacterium | reverse complement strand
AAAAAAATCCAATATCCGAATGCCTGCAAAGACCACGGGGGAAGACTCCGGGTTGGTGCTGCCGTTGGTGTTGGCGGTGATACCGATGAACGATTGGAACGATTAACTGATGCCGGTGTTGATATTATAGTGATTGACAGTTCCCACGGTCACTCCGAAGGTGTCATTGCAACTGTCTCAAAAATTAAAAAAGCTTATCCAAACCTTCCGATTATCGCAGGCAATATTGCTACGGCTGAAGGCACCAAAGCTCTAATTGATGCCGGTGCGGATTGTGTCAAAGTTGGAATCGGTCCCGGCTCTATCTGTACAACCAGAGTCGTAACCGGTGCCGGTGTTCCCCAGGTTACCGCTATAATGGAATCGGTTGAGGAAGCGGACAAGAAAAATATTCCGGTTATCGCCGATGGCGGTATTCGGTACTCAGGTGATATTGTCAAAGCTCTCGCTTGCGGTGCTTCGGCTGTCATGCTCGGATCACTGTTTGCCGGTGTTGAAGAATCACCAGGCGAGACAGTCCTGTTTGAGGGACGTTCTTTTAAAGTCTACCGCGGGATGGGTTCTGTTTCAGCAATGAAAGAAGGTTCGAAAGACAGATATTTTCAGGATCATCAGGAAGAAACATCGAAATTTGTCCCCGAAGGTATCGAAGGTAAAGTTCCTTTCAAAGGAATTCTCGCAGATACCGTATTTCAATTGATAGGCGGACTTCGTTCAGGAATGGGACTTTCCGGAGCTGCAAATTTGCATGATTTAAAAGAGAAATCGAAAATGGTAAAAATCTCCCCATCCGGTATGACTGAATCGCATCCGCATTCCGTTTCGATTACGAAAGAAGCTCCGAACTACAGACGTAATTTTTAAATGATTGAGAGAATTTGTTGTTGTTATTTAAATATAGAAGACTTGAGAAAGCAGGAGGAGCAGTCGCGCATTAGATTGATGTGAGGAAAGTCCGAGCTCCACAGAATCACGGCGCCCGGTAACACCGGGGCGGAGAGATCCGACGGAAAGTGCAGCAGAAACAAACCGCCCGCTTTTGCGGGTAAGGGTGAAATCGTAGTGTAAGAGACTACGCATGCGGCTAGTAATAGTCGTATGGGGTAAACCCCGCCGGGAGCAAGGCCAAATAGGGGAAGAGGAGTTGATTCGCTCCATTCGATTCCCGGGTAGGCTGCATGAGCTGTCAGGTAACTGCCAGCCAAGATAAATGACTGTTGTCCGCATTGCGGAATACAGAACTCGGCTTATACTCCTGCATTCCACAAGCCTTCCTTTTTGGAGGCTTTATGAGCTGGACACAAAAAACACCCAATCTTAAATGGGTTCTGGCAGAGGAACTCGATAGTGACCATGTTGCAAAACTGGCACATGAGACTAATCTGCCAATCAACATTATTAAAATACTCTGTAATAGAAATATTGCAGATGCTGAGTCGGTTGACAGATTCCTCAATCCAAACATGACCGATCTAATCGATCCGTTTGAATTGATAGGCATGCAAGCCGGGATCGATCGACTTCTCAAAGCTCTCTTTGCCAATGAAAAAGTAGTCGTCTATGGCGATTACGATGTCGATGGTATTACCGCCACAACATTGTTGTACATGGTCTTTAACAAACTTGGTGCGCAGGTCGATTTTTATCTGCCGAACCGGTTGACCGAAGGGTATGGACTTTCCAGAGACTCTATTGACCTGGCAAAAGAAAACGGTGCCTCCCTTATCGTAACCGTTGATACCGGTATTACAGCTGTTGAAGAAGTAGCGTACGCCCAGTCAATCGGTATTGATGTTATAATCACTGACCATCATGAACCGGGTGAATCACTTCCAATCGCAGCGGCTATAATAAATCCAAAACAGCCGGACTGTACCTACAAAAGTGAACTCTCAGGCGTCGGTGTAGCCTTCAAATTTGCCCAGGCTCTGTTCCGTACCTTGAATCAGGATGAAAAAGAACTCGAGGAACACCTCGATTTAGTCGCTCTTGGTACAACCGCAGACATCGTCCCCTTAATCGGTGAAAACAGAATTTTTACAAAGTACGGTATCAAACAGATAGCACGGACAACCAAACCGGGACTCAAATCGCTCGTTTTTGTCTCCGGTCTGATGGGAAAAGATATCTCAACCGGTCAGGTTGTTTTCATATTAGCACCACGCATTAATGCTCTCGGCCGACTCGGGGATGCCAGACAGGCTATCAGACTTCTGTCAACCAAAGATGAAAGAGTTGCCTCAGAAATTGCAAAAAAACTTGATGAAGAGAATAAACGTAGAAAACAGATAGATGAAAAAACACTTCATGAAGCCCTTGCTCAGATGGAAGATGTCGTTGATCTTGGCGAAGATAATGCAATCATCTTAGCCAACGAAGGCTGGCACCAGGGTGTTATCGGAATTGTAGCAAGCCGTCTGGTTGAAAAATATCATCTGCCGACCGTAATGATATCGGTCTCTGATGAAGGGGAAGGGAAAGGTTCCGCCCGTTCTATTCCGGGATTCCATCTCTGCGAAGCTCTCAAAGAATGTGAGCATCTGCTCCTCCGTTACGGCGGACATAAATATGCAGCCGGACTTTCTATCTCTTCGGAAAATATCGAAGAATTCCGGAAAATGTTTGTCGAAGTATCCAACCGGAAACTGTCCGAAGAAGATGTTATTCCAAAACTGAATATTGACCTGGAACTGGAACTGACCGATATAGATGACCGCTTTATGCAGGCAATCGAAGCGTTTTCACCGTTCGGTCCCCACAACATGCGTCCTATATTTATGACCCGCAACTGTGAGGTTGTCGGACAGCCGTATGTTGTCGGCAAAAATCATCTGAAGATGAAAGTCCGCAAAGGTGATGCTATTTTTGATGTTATCGGATTTGGATTTGGTGATATGGCACGGTTGATTTCCTCCAAGGGATGTCTGGTCGATATCGTCTATGTCCTCGAATACAATACATATAATGATATCACCAGAAAACAGATTCGCCTCAAAGATATAAAACTGACCGTCGGTTCCGCACCGGTGTTTTAATGAAGAGTGGTTTTTAAAAATATATGACGCTGCTTGAAAAATTTTATAAAGGTGATAAA
>QQUK01000297.1 GCA_008501655.1 Calditrichota bacterium | reverse complement strand
CAATCTGTTTTACAATTTCAAAATCGATAGTAACATCACCGGCGACAAGTTTTTTCATTTCAGCTGTGATATAATCATAGGTATCCTGATTTGGTGCCGGGTCATCGGTAATACGGATTATAAAATTGGTAAATGAATTCTGGACAACCTGCATCTGACCAACGGGGGGGCCTTCAAGAGTAAGAGAAATAGCGAGGACATGCCCGAGGATTTTCGAACCATCGGCACGGTAGACAAAATCCATCAACCGTCCGACAGCATTGTCCATCATCATCAGTCCCCGACCGCAGGAGCATGATCTGTCAAGCGGGATACCATAATCGTTGATAGCATATCTCAGAAGGGGGAATCCGTAGTTTGTCAAATCAGTAACTAAAATTTCACCTTCGGTGCCAAACTCAACCGGTTTGTTTTTATCGACAAACTCTACATACGATGTTTCCATGGCGATATGCATACCGTCCCGATTCTGACATTCGGAGGCAGTATTACCTACTTCCCGGGAGCCGTACATATCATAGACCGGGCATTGGAGAGTCTCTTCAAAAAATATTTTTTGATATTCATATAATGGTTCACCTGTTGCCATAACCGCCTTTAATTTCGGGAGAGGAAGTTTATTTGCAACGATATATTCTAAAAATCCATAGAGTGCTGTCGGAAATACTTTGAGGAAATTCGGGTTAAAATCTAACAAGTCTTTCTGGATATATGATAGAGATGCTTCATTTAAAGAACCGGCGTTATAAACAACCGCCCGCATCAGTTTTCTGTATTTGAATCTCGTTTTAAACGATTCTGATTTATCGATATCCATAGCAGCCGGCCAGATGAGTGCCATTTTATCGGAGGGCATGCGTCCCATCCAGCTTTCATTTCGCCAGGAGGCTCCTGATTTGATATTAAAACTTTCCTTATCACGAAAAAGTTCGGCACGCTGACCGGTCGTTCCTCCTGAAGAGAATTTCTGCAGTTTTGATTTCTCAAATTTGTCAGCGATAAACTGATCTTTTCTCTCATGGGTGATTTCACGGGTAAGAACCGGGAGTTTTCGCAGATCATCAAATGATTTCAAAGAGTCCGGTGTCAGTCCTCGTTCATTCATTATCAATTTATAATATTCGGTGTGATTGTAGGCATGGACTAACAGTTTTTTGAGGCATGTCCACTGGAAATCCAACAACTGTTGCTTTTCCCAATACTGGGATTTCATCAAAAATGAAAAATGGTCTAATGCTGATACCTGATTTTCCCGCATCAGGAGCAACCTGAAGGCTGTATTGCGAAATATTTTTTCAGAAAGACTCAAAATACTAATCCTTTAGATTTTCTGCGGCAGTTCATCGGTAACATCAAGTTCTTTATGTTTCCGGGATTTTTCAAGCTCTACCCGGTTTTTTATCAGGGTCGACATAATAACCACAAAACAGGCTATCGCATACCAGTTATCCCTAAACAGGTTGTGAGAGATCAATCCCTGATAAGCTAAGATTATCAGACTATAAAAAATTGCTTCAACTAAATACCAGTTAAAGTCATACTCCCATTTGTATTTATGATAAATATATTTAATCATTTGCAGTGTCGCAATTATAGTATATAAGAAAAATCCGAAAGAGATTATACCGGCGATACCGAGTTCCCCGACAAGTTTCCCTATCAAATTATGTGAGTCAAGCCATTTACCGTATTGAACGCGGTTCTGCCATTTGAAATTTCCTATCCCAACCCCAAAAAGCGGTCGTTGAGATAAAAAGACAAACCCTTTAACAAGCCCTTCGATACGACCCTGAGCGGATTCATTGGCACCGGTTGTATCATTGGAGTCATAGACGGAAAATATGGTCCCGAACCTCTCTTTATATTGGTCGGGCATCGCAATGAGAAAGACTCCGATAAACATAATTGCTATAAACGATGTAACGATTTTATATCTTGTTGCCAGTGAAAGAAGGATGGCTACGACCATTACTCCAAGCATTCCACCCCGGGAGCCGGTTAACACAATTGTCCAGACAGAGAGCAGCATGATACCGACAAAAAATGCTCTGATGTAGAAATTTTTATAATGTCTATAGAGATAGTAGAAAAAAGGAATACCTAAAAGAAGGGAGTTTGCAATTGAGTTCGGATCCTCACCGCCTTCACCGAAGCCGCCGGCACGTTCGACTCCCATGTTCATAGCTCCGCCGGCAATATAATAATTCAGCGAGACTGATACAGCGATGTAGACGACCGATAAGAGATATATCCAGATAACGGTGTTAAATTTTTTCTGGGTATCGGCAAGCCGTGAAGCAAAAAGATATACCAAAAAGACTTTGAAAAACTTAAAAAATGTATCCCAGGCAAGTTCGATGTCTCCGGCGAACATAATAGAAACAAAACAGACTACCATAAATGCGGCAAAGGCTTTGTCCATCGGGTAAAGTTCAAACTTTTTATCTCTGAAGGCGACTTTAAAAAAGAGCACCACCAAAATCATCAGGGCGATAGCTTTTTCATAGGGAAGTTCCACCGGAATAAATTCCTGTGGATTAAAGAAAAAGATAAACATATAGAGATAAACCCCGATCATCGGGTATTTAAAATTGACAATGAATATGGTTAAGCCAATGATTACTCCAAACGGTGCAATATTATAAGGCCAGGGGAGAAATACGGTAAACGACAACGCTATCGAACAGAGGACTAAAAGCGTGTAGATGATATGTTTGGTCGTTATGAAATTCTTTTTTGGATCCATACTCTAAAATACTCAGAATTCTCTCTTAAATCAGCTTAAAAACTCAAGAACATCAATTTCTGAAATCGAAAAACGGTATTTTCCTGAAGCGGTCGTAGGAATCGAGTCAACATACTCGATTGTATGTTTCATTTTTTCCCCGAAGAAGTTTTTCACATTTTGTTCGATTTCCGGTTCGGTTTCGGTTGTGAATTTTTTCGATTTTACGATTTTAAGATGAAGCTCATCTTTTGCTTTTTGTATCAGCTGTGCCTGAGCGATGCCGGCAACGGTTGCCACAAAATAAATCGTCATAGCAGCTCCGGAAACAACTCTCGAATCAGCGGTTACTAAAAAGTCGGTCACCCTGCCGCCGGCGATATCAAGTCTGGGAAGTTCCCGTCCGCAATCACAGTCTCCCTCGACAGCAACTCCCATATCTTCAATCCGGTACCTGATAAGGGGCATACCGAAGTTTAAAAGATCGGTGATGATAATTTTTGCCGGTGCAGATTCACTTTTTGCAGATTTATCTAGTTCTACAAAAAGGGTTTCAGCGGAAATGTGCATCCCTTTTTGCATTGAACACTCCGAGGCAACTATCGATGTTTCCCGGCATCCGTAGCGGTTATATACTTTGCATTCAAACACTTCTTCGATTAATGCCCGCTGTTCACCGGTCAATAGTTCTGCCGATGTTATGATAGCTTCAGGGCGATGATAATTTTCAATATTGTTTTCTTTGATAAATCGGGCAAAAAGATACATTGCGTTAGCGTAAGCAACATAGAGAAACGGATTAAAAGACAGCAGTTCATTAACGAATGTCGTCATCTTTTCGGTTGTAATATCCGAAGTATCGAGAACCATTTTGCGGTCATAGAACTCAGCTCTTATTTTCGATTTCCAGTTTAATTGTGAACGGAAATCACGATGGTGTCCCCAGAGATAGGCTGATTTATACCCGATATCCCATCCTGTCCAGCGGTCATGACGATATGTTGAAGCTTTGCGGGAGAATAATCGTTTTCTGTCATGATAAAATAGTAACGGGGAGCCGGTTGACCCGCCGGTTTTGTTTTCGATCAGTTCCGACTGATTGTAACTGGATGCTTTGAGTTCATTTAAGTTATTTTGAATATCAGATTTTGTCAGGACCGGGAGTTTTTGTAAATCATCAAATGATTGGAATTTTACCGGGTCAAAAGATGCAGCATCGAATCTTTTGGTGTAAAACGGACAATGTTTATATGAATGGAGGAGCATTTTTTTTAGCAGATCAATCTGAATCTGTTCAACCTGTTCTTTCGGGAAGTATTGGCTCCGCTCATAAAATTCAAGTTGTTCAATATGATTACTTTTTTCGTATGAGGCAAAAAGAGGGTCTAACAAAAATTTTGCGGCAATCTGCTGTATATCAAAATCCAAAATAGTAGTCTTTCTAAGTTTTTACATCACTTTTGCTTATAAGTCCTATCGGTAAATAAATCATAATATAAAGTCATCTATTAATACAGCTTAAAATAGATATAATCGATAAATATTTGAATTATATTTCAGCAAAGTTAACGGTTGATTTTTATTGCTCCATGACGATATATTGAGAGTCAATCAACTATGTTAAAATGGGATAGAGATGTTTAGATTTTTAAGATTATTTTTCCGTGAAATGTTATCACCAACCGGGAGATTCCGTTTTTTTTCATATCTGATCAGAAACCTTCCCGGTGACTCCGGCTTTGCTTTAAGAAAAAAAGTAATGTCCAAATGGTTTGCCAAAGTCGGGGAAAATATTGTTATCAATGAAGGGGTGATTATTCGGAATATCGAAAAGATGGAAGTCGGAAACAATGTCTATTTAGGGGTAGATAATTATTATCAGGCTGCAGCAGGACTGAAAGTTGGTGATGATACGATGTTTGGACCGGGAGTCAAAATCTGGACCCAGAATCATAAATTTGAAGACCCTGAAAAACCAATTATACAACAAGGGTATGATTTCAAGCCGGTCGAGATAGGTAAAAATGTCTGGGTTGGTGCAAATGCTTTTATTATGCCGGGGGCAGTTATTGGTGATGGTTGTATCATATCAGCGATGTCTGTTGTCGGAGCCAAAAAAATCCCGCCTTATTCGATATTAGCCGGTAATCCAGCCCGATTAATCGGTAAAAGGCAGAAGCAGGAAGAGGCTCCGGAAGAAAACAAAAACCAGGTTAAATCTGAAGAATAATCTCATCTTAATCCCAACTTTACATTTTAATATGTGTATAAAAGAGGCAGTTGTTTCAAACTGAAAAGTGGTTGTTTCGTGAGGAACATCGTAGTATATTTTATGTTATTGAGAATCAACGGATTAATATTCTAAAGATAATTTTTAAAAGACCCGAAAACTATTATATGAAAAAAATTACGATACTTATTTTGATAACTTTGATCGCTTTTTCCGGGAAGTCAAATGCTGATACAATCGGGACACCGGTTAAAGTATTTGCGGCAAAACAAACACTTGCAACTCTTGCAATTCCCCGTTGGAAAGGATTTATGTCGCCATCAGATCCTGATTACCTCAGATTTTCATTCGCAAACTGGGGGACTCCGGCAACTCATATGGTTTATTCCAATGATGGCGGGGCAACATGGAATTCAGCAAATGCTCTTTTATCAGGTGAGTTAACTGTTGATTATCATATTTCTGCAGCCGGTGACAACAGCGGTAATTTCTATGCAACGATGCCTATTACAAATTCGATAGGATTCAGAAAAGTAAATTTTCCTGCCCAGCAAAGTTCCGATATGGACCCGCTTCGGACAGTCATTACTGTCGGTGGTTCAAATCCCCGTTCCAATGTTATGATACAGCCGAATAATCAGCGAATCTGGGTATTCACCAGAGCTTCAACCATTCCTTCTGAAAATGTCCGGTACCATTATTCCGATAATGGCGGACAAAGCTGGACAAGCGGTATTGCTGATGCAACCCATGCAGATGAAGTCCGTATCGGTTCAATGCCGTATATAAACGGAAACCCGGCATTGGTTGTAGCCTATATGAGTTCAACTCCTCCGCAGGGATATAAATATTATATGTGGAATGGTTCGCAGTTTGTTGCTGAGGATGATGCTGTTATATATAGCGGTCCTCTTGGTCTGATGAGAGCGTTTACCCATAATGTCACAGACGGCACCAGAATGCATCTTGTGTTCGGTCTCGATACAGAATTGCATCACTATTGGAAAGAGTATAATAACGGTCAGGGAACATGGAACTCTCAGATAATAGATACATCGCCGTATAACACCGGTTCAATTGATTGGGAAACATCCAGTTGTGTACGCGGTTCTGACTTTTTTGTATTCTATTCCAAAAATACAAATTCTTCAGCAACGTCATCGGAGATATATTACAATAAATGGTCCGGTGCTACACAAAGCTGGGCAACTCCTCAGGTCATCTCAACCCATCCTGAAAATACCGATAACCACCATCCGAATTCAGCAATGCAGGTTCCGGTAACATCGGATTACATTCCGGTCTGGTGGTACTCGCATCTTGGTTCTTCAAATGAACAGATTTATTTTAACAAGATCGTTGTAGATTCGACTGTTCAGTCAGTCAGTCGCGGTGAAATTGACCGTAAAATAAAAGATTTCAAAGAGGGTACTGCTTCTGAACAGGAAGTTCTCGATTTAATCAATATGTACAACAGTCAGAATCCGTAAGCTCAGTATTAAATCTTATGAAAAATATACTGATTGTAACTTATGTATTTCCGCCATATATCGCTGTTGGCGGATACCGGATATTAAAATTCTGTAAATTTCTCCCGCAATACGGATTTAAACCAAGCATACTTACTTTAGAAAATCCAAATACAAGAGCGCATGACCCGGAATCATTAAAACTTGTTGCTGATGATATCAATATTTACCGAACCGGAACATTTGAACCGTTCAGGATTAAAGAACAGCCGAAAGCAGTATCAAAAGCGAATCAACAGGATGTTGCGCAGTCTCCTCCGGCAGCCTCCGAACCATCAATAATAGATAAGTTAAAACGTCAGATAAAACTGAATATGACAGTACCGGATGCATCGAGATTCTGGACAAATTTTGGTGTCAAAAAAGGTCTTGAAGCTATTAAAAATGAGAAGATAGATATTATTCTCTCTTCATCACCGCCGCAATCTGTACATATGCTCGGGACAAAGTTAGCAAAACTATCATCGCTTCCGAATATCTTAGATTTCCGCGACCTCTGGACTCAAAATACAAGTTACCATGAAAAAAAACTGCCGGACTATCTTGCAAAACGTGACCGTAAATATGAAAAAGATTGTCTGGAGAATGCAACCGGCATAATTGTCAATACTGATACATTTAAACAACAGCTTTTGGATAAAAACAACTTTCTGACAGAAACTATGATTCAGACAGTGACCAACGGTGTCGACTCTGATGATTTCATTAAATATCTAAAACCGTATCCGCCGAATGAAAAATTCACCATGCTTTATTCCGGTTCGTTGTATGGGAAACATCGCAACCCGGATTTCTTTTTGGAAGCGGTCAATAAATGGATTGCTGAAGATGCTTCGGTTAAAAACAATCTTTGTATCAAATTTATTGGAAATAAAACACCGGAATATATTCAGATGGTTACTAAATACGGACTTGAGGGGGTTGTCGAAGGTATCGACTGGATGAGTCAGGATGAGCTTTTTGAAAAAATGATGGCGACTGATTTACTTCTTGTATTTCAGGGGTTTGATCCGGTTTTAAATGCGGCTATTCCGAGAAAGCTGTTTGAATATATGGTAACCGGAAAAGATATCATGGCGTTTGCACCCGAAGGAGAGATCCCTGATTTGATTAACAGATATAATTGCGGAAAATCGTTTGCATCGAAAGAAACAAAACCGATTATCGATTTTCTCAGAGAAAAATATCAGCACTGGATGACTCGGAAAGAGAGTCGCCAATCGGAAGTAAAACTCCGCGATATGGGTGATCTTGAGACAAAAAAACAGGTAGAAATTTTAGCTGATTTTGCTGAGTCATTGTTGTAATTATACAAAAACATTTCAGATGGAGTAAACGCAATGCCGGGAATTTTCGGTATCATCGCTAAAGATAGATCAAAAACTGATACACTAAAATCAGACTTTCTTGAAATGGGAAAAATTCTTTCTCATTATTCATACTATAAAATGGAATCATACGAAGGCAAAGGTTTTATTTTTGGTCAGACAGGAATTCCTTACCGCAATTTTACTTTTATCCGCCATGACACACAGAGTAAACGGGGGATGGTTTTTGATGGACAGATGTATGGATGGCGGGGAGAACCGCTTGAAAAACCGGCTCATCTGACAGCACCGGTTGAAAATATAAAATTTGAAAAATTTGATTCTCTTGCTCAAGTTCCCCAACTCATTAATGGTTCGTTTCAAACGGTGCTCTTTGATGAAGAGAATGACTATTTTTGTTTGGCTACCGACAGGATGGGCTTCAGGAACTGGTATATCTATGAAGATGATGAAGTCATCGCTTTTGCTCCTGAGATTAAAGGATTTTTAGCACTCTCAAGTAACAAAGTCGAGGTTGATCGGGGTGGTATGGTAAACTTTTTCAATTATCAGTTTTTAGCTAACAGCAGGACGCTGATGAAAAATGCAATACGACCGTATGCTGCAGCTTTATTTGAAGTCAAAAATCGGAAGATGTCTGATTTAACACCTTATTATACATATAAATATAGTAATGAGCTGGATGGGGATGTCGACCATTATGCTAAACTGTTTTATGAAAAAGGTGCCGAGCTTTTTGAACGGCAGATTGGTAATGAACCTAACTTTATGATGGCACTTTCCGGCGGGATGGATTCACGCCTCTGTGCTCATTATTGTGCCGAGTCCGGCAGGAATATAAATTATTATACACACGGCTATAAGAAATCGGTTGATGTCCGGCTTGCTCATGAAGTTGCCGATGTCCTCGGGGTATCGGACAATTTCTACAGTATAGATATGGATGAGCAGAATTATCCAAGACTTGGAAACTGGACGGCGTGGCTGGTCGACGGGATGACCTATATGGGTTGTTCTTATCTTAATTCTGTTATCGAGCAGTATAAAGAGAAACCGCTTGAAGCTGAATTTCTCAACTCACAGTTTTCGGGTGCTTTGAATTTTGCTTTTGGTTATGATAATTCCAAACATATCATCCCGATTAAAGATATGCCGTATGAAGAAATTCTCAAACGGGTGGCAAAAATCTATGGCGCTGATTATATCAATGATGAATATCATTCACTCTTTCAGCCCGATGTCGTTGGTGAAATGAAAGAACGGTTTTATCCGGATATCGAGGAAATTCTCAAATTTAATCTTGAGGCGCATGATTATTTTATCGGGGTAATGAACAAATTCACCGAGGATTCAAAAGCACTCCGCTATATGTCCTCGTATGATTTGTACCGGTATGTTTACAATTGGCATTTTATTTTAATTGATGATGAGATTATAGAGATGCATCAGCAGGTTCCGGTACGATTGAATTCCGACCGTATTATGTATAAACGAATATTTGCCAAGTATCTTCCCGATGTTGCCAAAGTGATGTATGAAAAATCGGGAGCAGATCTTTTTTCACCGCCGAATGAAAAGTATCTTGCGAAAAAATCAAAACATACCCGTATGATTTATAAAATCGCCCGCCTTACAAACGGCATGGTAAACCCGTATGACAAATATAACTATGTCCAGTTAAATCAGTGGTACCGGAAATTCCCGGCTAACCGGAAATATTTCGAGTCGATCCTTCTGGATAAACGGACTTTTGCCCGCGGGTATTTTAACGAAGCAGCTATGCGGACCCTTCTGAAAAAACAGGCGCATGGAGCCAACTATTTTGGGGTGATTTCAAATCTGACTTCGTTTGAACTTTTTAACCGGTATTTCGTCGATCGTGAAGACCCACCGGTCAACCCGATGGAATAGTAAGATTCCCTAAAATAATTCGTAGGTCAGTACGTTGGTCGGGTTCCCAGAGTGAGCAATAGCGAGCGAAGAACCCGACAAATGATGAGACTTCTGCCTCCGCAGGAGAGGGGAAAGTTATATGTAGGTCAGGATGCGTGTCCTCCTGACATCCCTGTCAGGCTGGATGCCTGACAGCACACAGCCGAAACTGGATTCCTGCGTTCGCAGGAATAACATTATTGAAATGATAATAAAAGTAATTAGAAAATATGTAGGTCAGGAGGCGTGTCCTCCTGACAGCACGTTAATTATTTTTTTCTGATTAACATGCAGGAATGTTGATGCAGTTCGTCTTTGGATACCTGCTTTGGAATAGGAAGCTGATTGCCGAATGTCCAGTACGGTCCATCCCAGAATTGCCAGAACTGTTGTTCAACTAACTCGGCATTGTTTGCCTCAAGCCAGCCGTCTAACTCTTTCCGTGAATACATCTGGCATATAAAAGGAAGATTCTGCCCGTAACTGGCTCCTTCCATTTTATACACATTTTTCTGGTATTCAGTCTCTTTGTATGGACAGGTTAAAATCAAATGACCACCGGGGTTTAACAGGGAGAGCATATTGGCAACAGCATCATCAAATTTTTCGATATGTTCTAAAACGGAGATGCAGGTGACAGCATCAAAGTTATCTTTAATTTTTGTATCGGTGATATCATCGTCGATAACATGGAAATGCCGGTTAAACATGCCGTCCGGCCAGTAGTCGCTGATATTGTCGATAGCGGTGACTTTAAAGCCGCAATTCCTCATGGTGTGGGGGAGTGCGGTTGTACCGGTACCAACATCGAGAATTGAAGTCGGGATTATTTTTTTGAGACAGTCAAATACAAATGAAAATTCTATTGGCCGTTCATTTATTCTTCGGAATTGCTGGGAGTGATATTCCTTGATGTTCATTTTCTGACAATACCATTTACCGAATTTATGTACCGTTGATTTTATCATTGTTGTCCTTTAAATTTCATTTGCTTGTATATTCATTTCTATTAGTTATAATCGAACAGATGATTGATTGTTTGAGTCTATTTGGTAAATTTATTTAAAAATTTTCTGTATGTCAAGCCTATAAGTTCTTTCCCTTTAGCAATTTCGTCAACAGTGAAAAATCTGAATAAAATGAGGATTAGAGGGAAACTGAATGCCAGTGCTATCTTAACAAAGAAATCAAGATACGGTTCCCCGAACTCTACGAACATTATCGGATAATAAAGAGCTGTGGAGAGGATAAAGAGGATCGATAATCTTCCCCATTCAAGCTGAATTTTCTGCAGACTGTTACCGGCAAAGTATGTTAAAATGATCTTGATAAGAAAACTGATCAATGTCGACCATGCTGCTCCCCACATCCCGTATCTTGATATGAGGACATAGTTTAAAATCAGATTGATTGAAGCGGAAATGATATTTATGTACATGATGTACTTGGTTTTTTTCTTAAAAAGAATCGAGACATTAAAGTGCAGATGGAAGCTTACGATTATTTGTGCTAAGACTAATAGTGGAACGATTTTGTATGCGGAAAGATAAGATTCATCGGCCATAATCTGAAGCAGATGTTTTATGGAAACGGAAATACCTAATCCGACAAAAAGCATAAAGAAGGTAAAATAGGTAAAGATTTTTTTGAAGACATCATCAGTACCTTCTTTATTAAACATCTCCATCCGTCTTGGTGTCCATATCTGGGCAAATGGTGAAGAGATGAGTTCATGGATTAACACACCAAAACGATAGGCAAGGGTGTACAAACCGGTTTGGGTTAAGCCGGCAAAAGAGTTTAAGAAAAAGCGGTCGGAGACATTAACGATATAAGCCATGAAATTAGAAGGGACAAGAGGGAGTCCAAAAAGAACCATATCTTTGAATTTAGAATAGGAGAATCTGAATCCGACATCCCGAATCATTGTCGGGAAGATATACAACATCATTGCACCATTTATAATCAAGGTCGAGAGAAGAATACCTTTGATACCCATATCATAGTACACAATAAACAGAATATTCAAACTCAATTGCCCGACTAAGCGAAGGACTGAAATTATCAGCAGAGAAAGGGATTTATGCTGAACCCGGTAGTAGGAGAATGCGATGTTGATAAAGAGATCAAGTGCCAGACCGTAAAAAGCAAGCTCAAACAGGTTTCCGTGTTCGGCTGTTTTAAAAATAAGTTCTGAAAGCTGGTTTGAAAAAAATGAAGTTATTAAAATAACAACGGTTGATATCAGTCCGAATCCATAAAAAGCTGTTGCAACTATTTCATTTTGAATATTTTTATCTTCAGAGTCATAATAGAACCGTCCGATAACTGTCGTAGCTCCGACTTCAAGAACAATCGAAAGAAATGCCAGAGTAAAATAGAGCAGGTCCATTACCGCATAATTTTCCGGCGTCAAATACGATAAATATAAAGGCAAAAGCACAAAGGAGACAACCCGGTTGAGA
>QQUK01000120.1 GCA_008501655.1 Calditrichota bacterium | reverse complement strand
AATGAGAGAAATTGGCAAAACAAAAATACTACAATTAATATTAGGAAAAATGAAAACAAACCCATTTTTCAGCAAACAACTTTTCATTAACTGCTTACGATTATTACAGTTAACTTTTGAAATAAGGTGAAAAAGTGCTTTTTTTTGACACTAAATGTACAAAACAAACCCATTTTGAAAAGTCATCCTGAGCGGAGTCGAAGGAGACTTTTCAAAAAAACAATTGTATGAGAAAGTAATCACCACAAAACCACTACAAAAAAATCGAAAAAGTCAAAACAAACCCATTTTGGAATCACACTTCGACTCCGCTCAGTGTGACTATTATAACAATTTTATGAAGGAGGTCCTAATACCCCAAGCCCAAATCAACCTTATTCTCCATCGGTTCATTATTGTAAGCCTGGTTGATAAGTTTGGCGAGAGCTTCTGCCCGTAAAATCTCATTATCGATTGAGTCTCCGGCAAGATGCGGAGTCATAACGACATTCTCAAGCTCACCAAATGGAAATTGTGATGGGTCGGTTGACTTGTACTCTTCTTCCCCTTTCGGATAATTATACCAGACATCCAGTCCTGCCCTCAATCGTCCTGATTGTAGTTCGTTAAATAATGCTTTTTCGTCAATAATATCAGCCCGGGCAATATTAATGATAACCGCATCATCTGGAATCAGTGCAAGCTCTTTAGCAGTCAGCATTCCCCGGGTATCAGGTGTCGATGGAACCGCTAACAACAAACAATCAGCTTTCAGAAGGACTTCAGATAATCTGTCAGGAGTATAAAAATTAACAGCATCAGCATGAGACCGTTTGATAATCGAAACATCCATACCAAACGCCTTACACATATTGGCAATTTTCTTCCCGATTGCACCAAAACCGACAACAACAGCCCGTTTACCTTTGGTAAGCTGAATAGGTTGAGTCTTGTACCTCCGGCTCCAATCGGATTTCCGAAAGTCAGCATCAATAATCGGAATCCGTTTCATTGTCGAAAGCATCAATGTAATCGCCATTTCAGCGGTTGCCTGAGAATTATGATGAAGGTTTTGTACATTGATATGCGTATAATTTTCCCGTAGGATTTCAGCTGTCATCTTTGGAACACCAGCCCAGGGGATTATCAATGTGTGCAGTTTTTTGGAATGTTTAAAATACTTATCATCCCGAAAGGCACCTACCAGTATCTCGTATTCACCGACTCCTTTGAGTTCTGCACCGACAGTAATTTTAACTTCAGGAGGGATAAGTGATATAAATGTCTTGTCGAATTCCTCACCGAATTCATAAAAGAGATGTATATGCATGAGTGCCTTCTTTATTGAATGCTGTCAGGCGGTATGCCTGACAGCAGATATATGAGCAAATCACCCTGAGCGGAGTCGAAGGGGACTTACTTTTCAAACTTACTGCTCAAATACGACTCTACCGCCTAAAATTGTTTTATAAACCTGACCGTTTAATTTCATACCGACAAACGGTGAGTTCTTTGATTTTGAGCGGAATCTATCAGCTTTGACTGTCCACTTTTTGTCCGGATCGATAATAGTTATATCAGCATCGGAACCCTCAGCAAGCGAACCGCCCGGCAGATTAAGAATCTTTGCCGGATTATACGACATCATGCGGATTGCATCAGCCCAGTTCAAATACCCTTTGTCTATCATGAATGTCTTTATCAATCCAACGGTTGTTTCAAGCCCAATCATCCCCGGAGGAGCTAAATCAAACTCGCAATCTTTCGATTCTTCCGAATGTGGTGCATGGTCAGAAGCGATACAGTCAATTGTACCATCAACCAATCCTTCAATGACTGCTTGTCTATCAGTAATTGTGCGAAGCGGCGGATTGACTCTTAAGTTTGTATTAAACTCTTTTCCTATTTCTTCATCAGTTAGAATCAAATGATGCGGGCATGCTTCGGCGGTAATATTTAAACCGGTTGCTTTTGCTTCACGGATTGCATCAACGGCACCTTTGCAGGAGACATGCTGGACATGGAGTCGACCGCCGACCATACGGGTCAATGTAATATCACGCCGGACAGCAACCTCTTCAGCAGCAGCCGGAGCACCTTTGAGACCGAGACGGGTCGATTCAAATGATTCATTCATAACACCACCGCCGCAGAGATTTAGGTCTTCGGCATGCTGCATCACCGGTATATCAAACATCTTGGCATATTCAAGTGCCCGTCGCATGATTTCCGGATTCTGAACATAATGACCATCATCGGTAATGGCAACACAGCCCATTTTTACAAGGTCACCGATTTCGGAAAGTTCTTTCCCTTCTATATTTTTGGTAATGGCGCCGACAACGTACACCCGGGCATCAGCAACTTTGGCACGGTCCTGAACAAACTTGACCGTTTCCTGATTATCTATACGCGGCATCGTGTTCGGCATACAACAGACTGAAGTAAATCCGCCGGCAGCGGCAGCTTTACAACCGGATGCAATTGTTTCAGCATCTTCCCGTCCCGGTTCACGGAGATGTACATGGACATCGATTAAACCCGGAACGACGATTTTATCTTTAGCATCAACAATCTGATCTTCGCTGCAGGTTTTAATCTCTTTTTCAGTTTTAGGATTTCGGTTTTCGATTTTAACAATCTTGCCATCTTTAATAAATACATCAGCTTCTTTACCAAAACCAAGTGCCGGATCAATAACCCGTCCATTGATAATAACCATATCATATTTTTTGGAAGTCATTATTCAGCATCCTCCTTTCTGCCGGAAAGCAGGTAGAGAACGGCCATACGGACAGCCTGACCATTGGTCACCTGGTCAAGAATGACCGAGTTATCGCTGTCAGCAACCTCTGAGGTGATTTCCACTCCGCGGTTCATTGGACCGGGATGCATGACTGTATAATTTTTATTGAGCAATTTCAGTCTTTCTTTTGAAATGCCAAACAGGTTTGTATACTCTCTCTGAGAAGGAAACATCCCTGATTGCTGTCGTTCCAGCTGAATTCTCATGACATTGACGACATCAGCACCATCGAGTGCTTCATCAAGATTTGTGTAAACGTCACATCCGAATTTTTCAACTTCCGCCGGAAGAAGTGTCGATGGACCACAGAGTGCAACCGATGCGCCCATTGTCTTGAGTCCCCAGATATTTGAACGGATAACACGCGAATGTTTTATATCACCGACTAAGACAACCCGAAGACCATCAAGTTTTCCGTATTTTTTCCAGATAGTATACATATCCAGAAGTCCCTGAGTCGGATGTTCATGAGCTCCATCACCGGCATTGATGATATTTGAATCCATACATTGAGTTAAAAAATAAGGAGCGCCTGAGGAACTGTGCCGGACAACAGTCATGTCAATCTTCATCGCTTCAATATTCTGAACAGTATCTCGCAGAGATTCACCTTTTTTTACCGATGATGTTGAAGTCGAGAAATTGATTGTATCTGCAGAGAGTCTCTTTTCAGCAAGTTCGAAAGAAATTCTTGTACGGGTGGAAGGTTCATAAAACAAGTTCAATACTGTGATTCCGCGAAGGGTCGGTACTTTTTTAACCTGACGTTCCAGGACCTCACGAAATGAATTGGATGTTTCCAGAATCAGAGAAATATCTTCTTTCGGAACATTTTCAAGGCCGAGAAGGTGTCTTGAGGATAACTTACCCATTATTTCTTCCCTCCTTTAGTTTTCTGAGCTGATGTTTTCTTCTTTGCGGCTTTTTTCTTTTGACCTTTAATTAACGATACTTTATCAGACTTTTCTTTTTCTTTGACATGAAGTAAAACCTGATCATCTTTGGAGGTCGGGATATTAACCCCGACATAATCAGCCTTAATAGGCAGTTCTCTGTGTCCCCGATCGATTAATACAGCAAGCTGGATTGTGCTGGGACGACCAAAATCGACAATCTGATTCAAAGCAGCCCGGACAGTTCGTCCGGTAAACAGAACATCATCGACTAAGATGACATTTTTATCAACAACCGAAAAGAGAATATCAGTCTGCTGTACAATCGGCTGGTCAGAATTTGAATGGATGTCATCACGGTATAAACCGATATCCATCAATCCAACAGGGATATCGATCCCTTCAAGTTCTTTAATAATTTTTGCAAGACGTTTTGCTAAAAACGCTCCGCGGGTTATCACTCCGATAATCACTAAAGATGAGGTATCAGTGTTATGCTCCAGAATTTCATGAGCAATCCGGGTAATTGCCCGGTTTACTTTCTTCTCATCCATAATGACATCAGCATTTTTTGTAGGCAAGAATAACCTCCTTAAAATCTATTATCATTAATCTATGTTTACTTGTATTAGTGCTGTTTGGGGTGTTTTTAAGTAAGCGACAGTATTTCAACATCTTATACCTTTAGCGAACTCTCGGTTTCGCCTTAAAAGGTTGCGTCCTGACGGACAGTCATCTAATTGTTGACCAAGATAAGAGAAATTACCCGATAGTCAAGCAGCTCTTCTCATTTTTTAGAAAAATTCCGGAGATTGGTTTAAAAAGTCTGATTTTGAAAGAATTTTCGGATGAGATTTTTTAGACAACAAAATAAAAGAATCTCCGATATCACGAACTAATCTATAATCATGGCTGACGATAATGATACCTTTATTGAGAAATTTCAGATTCTCTACTAACTCAGTAAAAATCCCTACCCCATGCGGGTCAAGCCCGCAGGTCGGTTCATCAAAGAGTATAAAATCCGTCTTCAGTGCTAAAACAACCGCAAAAGCAAGACGACGTTTTTCACCCCCTGAAAGAGTTATCGGATCCCGTTCGGCAATATCTGAATATTTTAAGCCGACCAAATCGAGGTAAGACTTTATCTCAATCTCACTTAGTTTCTCCTTTTTATTCCGTGGTCCAAACTGAATCTCCTCTTTAACCGTTGGAAGAAAAAACTGCTTTTCCGGCTGTTGAAAAACTGAAGCTGCATCAGATGACTTAACTTCTCTTACTTCGGAATCACTTGATACGATTGAAAGAGTATTTTTTTCAACATCAATAAGCTTATTTAAAATCGAAATCAAGGTACTCTTCCCGGAGCCTGACTCTCCGATAACAGCTGTTATCTTTCCTTTATCTATGTTGAAACTAAGAGAATTATATAAATCGTATGGTTCAATATATCCGAACTTCAGATTTTTCACAGCCAGAGACATATTTTCGTTTGTCTGTTTCGACTTTATCAAGTTTGAGTCCAATGACTGTAAACTTGATTTTGGGTAATCGAGTTTTGTTTTTAGAAGAAAAGACAAGTTAGAAAATATTTTTTCAGGGGTTTCATCGGCAACAATCTCACCATCATAAAAAACGAGCATCCGATTATACTTTTTGGCTATCTCTTTATATTGCGTAACATGGATGATTATGAGATTTTGATTTTCCTGTTTAACATACCCAAGCTGTTCAAAAAGTATCTTCTGCCCACTTCGGTCCAAAAAAGAATCCGGTTCATCAAGAATCAGAATATCCGGAGAAACAGCCATCACCGAAGCTATCGCTAATCTCTGCTTTTCTCCTCCGGAAAGTTCTGAAATCAGTCTTTTCCGGTATTCAGTCAGCTTAAATTCATCCAAAGTTTTTTGGATTTTAAATTCAATCTTCTCATGCTCCCATCCCAGATTCTCCATCGTAAATGCCAGCTCTTTTTCAACCGTCATAGCGACAAACTGATTATCCGGATTCTGAAATATCATTCCGACCGGAAGTATCGATTTACTTTGAATCTCACATTTCCCCCTGTCAGCTTTAAGAAGCGATGCTATGATCTTTGTAAAAGTTGATTTACCGGAACCGTTTGCCCCCATAACAGCAAGAGATTCTCCTGATTTAACAGATAGATTTATATTCTGAAGTGCAAATGTGGAATTTTCAGGATACCGGTATGTCAGGTTTTCTATTTGTATCATACAATAAAAAAGCCGACATTTCTTTAAAAAGAAATGATCGGCTTAAACGTTTATAAACAATTTTTATACATCAAGATAAGCGACATCACCATTTCGTGCAGCTGAGACCTCATCAAGCCTCCGTACCGGTGTATTATGCGGTGCGGTTGTAACCTGTTCGATATCTGTTTCAGCTTCTTTGGCAATCTGCGCCATCACTTCAGCAAAATAATCAAGCGTTTCCTTCGACTCGGTTTCCGTCGGTTCAATCATCATTGCCTCCGGAACGATTAACGGGAAGTAGTTTGTCGGGGAATGAACTCCAAAATCGAGCAGACGTTTTGAAATATCAAGCGTCTTTACCCCGATCTGCTTCTGTTTACTTCCGGAGATGACAAACTCATGCATACAAATCGAATCATACGGTAAGTCATAATATTTCCGTACCGATTCTTTCAAGTAATTTGCATTGAGTACTGCATTTTCAGAAACCTCGCGGAGTCCTTTTCCGCCCAAAGAACGGATGTAAGTATATGCACGAACCAGTACCCCGAAATTACCATGATAGGAATGAACTCGTCCGATTGAACTCGGTCGGTCATAATCAAAATAGAAAGTGCCGTCATCTCTTTGTTGGAGAATCGGGAACGGCAGGTACTTTGCAAGTTTTTCAATCACACCAACAGCACCGGATCCCGGTCCGCCGCCGCCATGAGGGGTTGAAAAAGTCTTATGCAGATTGAAATGCATAATATCAAATCCGACATCCCCGGGACGGAATATACCCATATTGGCATTCAGATTAGCACCATCCATATACATAAGACCACCGCCTTTGTGAACAATCTCAGCAATCTCTTTAATATGAGTCTCAAAAATCCCAAGTGTATTCGGATTGGTCATCATCATCCCGGCAACTTCATCTGACATAACTTCAGCAACCGCTTCCGGCGGGATAACACCATGTTCGTTTGATTTCACCTGAATCGTTGTAAAACCAACCGATGTCACCGTTGCAGGATTTGTTCCATGGGCTGAATCAGGAATGATAATCTTGGTTCTTTTCTTGTCACCGTTCTCAAGATGATAAGCACGCATAATCTGCAAACCGGTAAACTCACCATGTGCACCGGCTGCAGGCTGTAAGGAAACAGCGTCAAAACCCGAAATTTCACAGAGTACTTTTTGTAGCTCCCGGTAAATGGTCAATGAGCCTTGAGAAACAGCGTTCGGAGAAAGCGGATGCTGCAGTTTAAAACCGTTCATTCCGGCAACTTTATCATTCACTTTCGGATTGTACTTCATAGTACAGGAACCGAGCGGATAAAAACCTTTATCGATATGATGATTCTTAATCGACAAACCGACAAAATGACGCATCACTTCGTTTTCAGCTATTTCAGGAAGCTCGGCATCGGAGGACCTTCTAAATTTATCAGGGATAAAATTTAAAATTTCATTTTCCGATAGTTTTGTATCCGGAAGAGAATAACCTTTTCTTCCGGATTTTGATTTTTGATATATTAAGTTTGGTCTATCCATAGTTGGCACAACTATTCTTCAGCTTCACCTTTAAGTTCTTTTGCTTTATTTGTTGCATACTCAGCATCTTCCGAGTTCGGATATTCTTTTACAAAGCGTTCATATTCAGAAATCGCTTTTGTTGTATCGTTCAGTTTTGAACGATAGATATATGCCTGATAAAGAATCGCAGTTTCTCCAAATGGAGTTCCTTTGAAATCTTTTTCAATAGTACCAAACTCTGCAAGAGCAGCATCATATTCTTTATTTCTCAGCACCATATCAGCAAGTGCTATCTTCACTTCACCGGCAAGAGAATCAGTCGGCTCTCCAGCTGCCAGTATTTTTTCATACCACATTTTGGCTTCATCAGAACCACCGCGGTATTTATATTTTTCTGCAATTTCATAATAGAGCATTCTATCAGTAGAATCAGCAGCTTTGGCAAGAAGGTCATCAAGAGTTCCGATACCCTGTAAATAATTATTTACTGTTTCCAGGAATGGACCCGCTTCCATATACCCAACGATTCTATCAATCTCTTCACCTTTTGCATCAGTAAGAACAAATGTCGGATACCCGCTGACGCTGTATTTTTTGGCAGTCAATGAATCTGCCTCTTCAGCATTTGCTTTAACAAAAATCATATCATTTGAAAAATAATCAATCATACTTGAGTCAATCAACACGACCGTGTCGAATCTTTTGCACCATCCTCACCAATCGGTGTAGAAATCTATAACAATTGATTTTCCACTTTGCTCTGCTGCAGCAAGACCTTCAGCAAAAGTCGTATAATAAAAGCTCTCATTTGACGACATTGTATCTTCTGCTTTTTTACCGCATGAGATAGCAATTACAGCAACAAATAATACAGTAAGTGCGATAAGTTGTTTTTTCATTACTTCTCCATTCCTTATGTTAAATTTTCTCTATTTTTATCTACTAATTCAAGCCCGATTTCATACAAACCTTTGAGAACGGATATTGCTTCTCTTTGATATTCTTTCGGTACAATAATCATCTCCTGTTCAGTCTGTTCCAATGTGATATTGATGAGACTTGAAAGCTGTTTTGTCTCTTTGTTATCACCGGAATTCACAAACATAGAGGGGATATTTCTTGAGTCGAGTGAGGATTTAACCAACTCACGATTGATATCATCATCTACACCGGCGATGACCACCCAGCTGTTATCCGGTTTCACCGCAGCTTTATTGGCTTCATCTTTCAAATTCACAAGCATCGTCTGGCAATCAGGACAGAATGATGATTTCGTATCATATTCAAATTTACAAATCGGGCAGTACCCCATCTAATTATCCTCAGCAATAAATGTATCACCTAAAATCATATTCAAAATCTCAACCGCTTCCTCTTCATCATCTTTTAAGACCATGACATTAAACAGTCCCGATGTTTTGGTGTGAAACGGATTCAGATTCAAACCGGCAGCTCCGAAAAAACCGGAACGGGAAATAATAACAACCGGAATCTCATATGATTTTAATGTTTCCTCAGCGTAGTCAGCGGATATTTTGTCCTCAATGGAACCGATTGATTTCCATTCTGATTTTTCTTCTTGTGATAAATCAGATGAACAAACCGGGCATGTTGACATAGAATCCTTCACTTCACTTTTACAGACTGGACAATACTCCACTTGCTGCTAATTCCTTTAAATTTGTAATCAGTTTTTCAATATCAGCATCGGTTCGTTTTTCCGTAGCTGCAATAATCAGGCAGTCATCTAAATCTGAGTACCATCTGCCGGCATATATCCCGGCAAGAACACCACGCTCAATCATCTTATCAAGAATATCATTTGCCTTGTAAGGTGTTTTAATAGCGAACTCACGGACAAAGGACTGTTCTTTGAAGTACGGTTCAAAACCATCGATGTTACAAATCTGTTTATACGCATCATGCGCTTTTTCAGCAGAAAGCAACGCAGCCTTTTTAAGTCCCTGTTTACCAAGTAACGAACAGTAAATCGTTGCAGCTGTTGCCATAAGCGCCTGATTAGTACATATATTCGAAGTTGCTTTTTCTCTGCGGATATGCTGTTCACGGGTCTGTAAAGTAAGTACAAAGCCTTCTTTACCGTCAACATCTTTTGTCCGGGCTACAATTCTTCCCGGCATAAAACGAATAAGTTCTTTTTTCGCAGCAAAAAAACCTACTAAAGGACCGCCAAACGACATCGGAATACCAAGAGGCTGACCTTCACCGACAACGATATCAGCATTATATTCAGCCGGAGTCTTTAACAATGCCTGCGCAATCGGGTCTATACCCAAAACTACTTTACCACCGACAGCATGCATTATTTGTACAGCTTGTTCGATATCTTCAAGATTTCCGAAAAAGTTTGGTTGGGAGACTAAAACTGCTGCTGTCTGTTCATCTATATAGTCTGAAAGTACTGAAAAATCTGTCAGACCTTCCTGGTGCGGTACAATGACCATATCGACATCTCTGCCGGATAAGTATGTTTTGATAACTTCACGCCAGAGAGGATTAACCGTCTCAGAGATGACAACTTTTCTTCTTTTTGTAACATTCATCGCCAGAATCAACGCTTCCGCTGATGCTGATGCACCATCATACATCGATGCATTGGCAACTTCCATTCCTGTCAAGCGGCAGATATGGGTTTGAAATTCGTAGATAATCTGAAGTGTTCCCTGGGAGACTTCCGGCTGATAAGGTGTATATGCGGTCATAAATTCCGGACGGGAAAGGACAACTTCAAGGGCTGCCGGAATAAAATGATCATAAACCCCGCCACCTGCAAAGCAGGTCAGATTTTCATCATTCCGCTTTGAGAATTCTTCAAGTTCAGCAAGGAGTTCGATTTCGGAAAGTGCCTGAATATCAAGCGGACGTTTTAAACGGAGTCCTTCAGGAATCGGTTCAAAAAGATCCTCGAGTTTTTCAACACCGATTTTGGCAAGCATCTTCTTCTGATCATCAGGTGTATTGGAAATATAAGACATCTAACAAGTAACCTTTAATTTAGTCGATCAATTCTTTGTATGCATCAGCTGAAAGCAAAGCTTCAAATTCAGATGCATCTTTTACTTCAATTTTCACTAACCATCCATCACCGTACGGGTCACTATTGACCGTTTCCGGATTATCATCCAGAGCATCGTTTACAGCGACAACTTTTCCCGATACCGGAGAGAAGATATCGGAAACAGCCTTGGATGTTTCTATAACACCAATCTCCTCCATTTGGTTCACTTCTCTTCCGATTTCCGGAAATTCAAAAAAAGTGATGTCAGTGAGATTACTTTGAGCAAAATCAGTAACGCCGATTATTGCAGTTGTACCTTCGAGTTTTACCCACTCATGTTCTTTTGTATATCTTAAATCAGCCGGAATGTTCACAGCTTCCTCCGTTTTAAATATTATTTAACAGTTTCTTCTATTTTCTTTTTAAATCTTGTTTCCAAGAATGCAATATCATAATTACCCGCAATAAAATCAGGATGTTCAAATATTTCCTGATGAAACGGTATTGTTGTCGGAATCCCTTCAATGATAAATTCACTTAAGGCATTTTTCATCTTGAGCATCGCTTCAGCACGGTCGCGCCCTTTGACAATCAATTTAGCAATCATTGAATCATAATACGGCGGAATTGAATAACCGGTATAAACCGCTTTATCAACACGAACACCGGGACCGCCGGGGACATGGAGTCCGGTCAGTTTCCCCGGAGTAGGCCGGAAATCTTTTTCAACATCTTCGGCGTTGATACGGCACTCAATCACAGCCCATTTATGTTTGAGGTCATCCTGATTATATGTCAACTTTTCACCCATAGCGACCTTAATCTGGTCTTTGATTAAATCGACTTCAAATGCTTCTTCGGTTACCGGATGTTCAACCTGTATACGGGTGTTCATTTCCATAAAATAAAATTCAAGATTCGAATTGACTAAAAATTCAATTGTACCGACACCGCGGTAGTTAACAACTTTTGCACCCCGAATAGCAGCTTCACCCATTTTAGCACGTAATTCATCAGTCATAAGCGGTGAAGGAGTTTCTTCGATTAGTTTCTGGTGTCTTCTCTGGATAGAACAGTCACGTTCACCAAAATGATAAAAGTTACCATGGGTATCACCGATTATCTGAATCTCCACATGATGCGGTTCAATGATAAATTTTTCCATATAGAGATCAGGATTATTGAATGAATTGGCAGCTTCGGTCGAACAGAGCCGGAAGCCACGCTCAAGTTCAGCTTTATCATTGCAGACACGCATCCCTTTACCACCGCCTCCGGCAACAGCTTTAAGAATTACCGGATACCCAATCTGTTCAGCAATTCCGACAGCATCATCATAAGTTGCAACAATTCCTTCAGAGCCCGGAGTACAAGGTACTCCTGCTTTAGTCATCAACTCTTTAGCTTTTACCTTATCTCCAAGTTGTCTAATCTGATCAGGGGTAGGACCGATAAAAGTAATACCACAAGATTCGCAGACTTCTGCAAAGTCCGCATTCTCAGCTAAAAATCCGTATCCGGGATGAATTGCTCCGGCGTTGGTAACTTCAGCAGCAGCAATAATTTTTTTCATGTCAAGATACGATTCCATCGGAGATGGAGGACCGATACAGACATCCTCATCAGCAAATCGTACATGGAGGGCGTCCCGATCAGCTTCGGAATAAACCGCAACTGTTTGTAAGCCTAATTCCTTACAGGCTCTGATCACCCGCAATGCGATTTCGCCGCGGTTTGCAATTAAGACTTTATTAAACAATAGATTTCCTCAATATTTCTAA